>JAOTUO010000118.1 GCA_029863845.1 Myxococcales bacterium | reverse complement strand
ACCTCCCCGGACCGGATCGTCAGGTGGCGACGACGCCCTCAGGCGCCGTCTCGATGGAGAAGGCCGCCGCCATGAGCGCGCGCGTGTAGGGGTGCTCCGGGCGCTCGAAGATCCGCGCCGCCGGCCCCTGCTCGACGACGACGCCGTCGCGCATCACGAGGATGTGGTGGCTCAGGGCGCGCACCACGCGCAGGTCGTGACTGATGAAGAGGTAGGCGAGGTCGTGCCGCTGCTGAAGCGTGCGCAGCAGATCGACGATCTGGGCCTGCACCGACACGTCGAGGGCCGAGGTGGGCTCGTCGAGCACCACGAAGCGGGGCTTCAGCACCATCGCCCGCGCGATCGCGATCCGCTGGCGCTGCCCCCCCGAGAACTCGTGCGGATAGCGGTGACGGCACTCGGGGTCCAGGCCCACCTCCTCGAGCACGCGCACGATCGCGCGCTCGCGCTCCGCCTCGTCGCCGAGGCGGTGGATCGCGAGCCCCTCCCCGACGATGCGGCCCACCGGCAGGCGCGGACTCAGGCTCGCGAAGGGATCCTGGAAGACGATCTGGAGCTCGCGGCGGAGCGGACGCGTCGCCGACCACGAGAGGCCCTGGAGGTCGCGGTTGCGGTAGCGCACCTCACCGCGACTGCGCTCGAGGCGCAGGAGTGCGAGGCCGAGCGTCGTCTTCCCGCTGCCGCTCTCGCCCACCACGGCGACGGTCTCGCGCTCTCGGACGGCGACCTCGATTCCATCCACCGCCTTGACGTAGCCGACGGTGCGACGTAGCACGCCCTTCCGGATCGGGAACCAGACCTTGAGGTCCCGGCCCTCCATCACCGTCTCGGCCCCGGGCGCCGGCGGCGGCGGGCGCGCCCCGGGATCCGCCGCCAGCAGGTGCCGCGTGTAGGGGTGCTGCGGCGACGCGAGCACGCGCTCCACGGCGCCCTGCTCGACGATGCGCCCCTGGGTCATGACGCACACGCGGTCGGCGACCTTGCGCACGATGCCGAGGTCGTGCGTGATGAGCAGCAGCGCCATGCCGAGCTCGGCCTGAAGCTCCTTCAAGAGCTTCAGGATCTGGGCCTGGATCGTGACGTCGAGGGCCGTGGTGGGCTCGTCCGCGATCAGCAGCTCGGGCTCGTTCGCGAGCGCCATGGCGATCATCACGCGCTGGCGCTGTCCGCCCGAGAGCTCGTGGGGGAAGGCCGTGAGGCGCTGCTCGGCGTCGGGAATCCCCACCCGCGCGAGCAGCTCGAGGGTGCGGGCCCGCGCCCGGTCGGGGGCGAGGCCCTTGTGGAGCCGCAGCGTCTCCCCGATCTGCTTCTCCACCCGGTGCAGCGGGTTCAGCGAGGTCATGGGCTCCTGGAAGATCATGGCGATGCGGCCGCCGCGGATGGCCTGGAGCTCGGAGAATGGGGCGCCGACGAGCTCGTGGCCCGCGAAGCGGATGCTGCCCGAGGGGTGCCGCGCCGTGGGATAGGGCAGGAGCTGGAGCACCGACAGCGCCGTCACCGACTTGCCCGAACCGCTCTCGCCCACCAGCGCCACGCTCTCGCCCCGCTCGATCCCGAACGAGATCCCGCGCACCGCCTCCACCGTTTGCCCAGCGGTATCGAAGTGGGTGGACAGGCCCTCGATCTCCAGCAACGGGCTCACGCGTCCGCCCCTCCCTGCCAGGTGCCGGCCAGGACAGCCGCCTCCGAGGGCGGGACCTCGGACCGGAAGGTCTTGCGCGGATCGAAGGCGTCGCGCACGGCCTCGCCGATGAAGATGAGCAGGCTCAGCATGAGCGCGAGCACCAGGAAGCTCGAGAGCCCCAACCACGGGGCGTTCAGGTTGTTCTTGCCCTGGCCCAGGAGCTCGCCCAGCGACGGACTGCCCGCCGGCAGGCCGAAGCCCAGGAAGTCGAGGGCGGTGAGCGAGGTGATCGCCCCGCTCAGGATGAACGGCAGGAAGGTGAGCGTCGCCACCATGGCGTTGGGCAGGATGTGCCGGAACATGATCGTGACGTCGCGCGCGCCGAGGGCGCGGGCCGCGCGCACGTAGTCGAAGTTGCGCGTCCGCAGGAACTCGGCCCGCACCACCCCCACCAGGCTCATCCAGCTGAACAGCAGCAGCAGCCCCAGCAGCCACCAGAAGCTCGGCGTCACCACGCTCGCGAGGATGATGAGGAGATACAGCGTGGGCAGGCTCGACCAGATCTCGATGAAGCGCTGGAAGTACAGGTCGAGGCGACCGCCGAAGTAGCCCTGGACCGCCCCCGCGACGATGCCGACCGCCGAGCTCACCAGCGTGAGGATCAGGCCGAAGAGCACCGAGATGCGGAATCCGTAGACGAGGCGCGCCACCACGTCGCGGGCCTGATCGTCCGTGCCCAGCCAGTGGCGGCGCGACGGAGGCGACGGCGCCGGCGTCGAGAGGTCGAAGGCGACGGTGTCGTAGCGGTACGGCACCGGCGGCCAGAGCATCCAGCCCTTGGCGTCGATGAGCGCCCGCACCTCGGGGTCGCGGTACTCGGCTTCCGTCTCGAAGAAGCCGCCGAAGCCGGTCTCGGGGTAGACCCGGAGCACGGGCACGTAGAAGCGGCCGTCGTAACGGACGAGCAGCGGCTTGTCGTTGGCGACGAGCTCCGCGAAGAGCGTCGTCACGAACAGCACGAGGAAGATCCAGAGCGATGCCCAGCCCCGGCGGTTGGCCCGAAAGTTCTGAAGACGCCGCCGTCCCACCTCGCCCATCCGCACGCCGAGGCGCCGTCGCCGGTCCGCCATCGCCTAGACCCGGCGGCTCTCGAAGTCGATGCGTGGATCGACGAGGGTGTAGGTGAGGTCGCCCACCAGACTCATCACGAGGCCGAGGAGCGTGAAGAAGTACAGGGTCGCGAACATGACCGGGTAGTCGCGGTTCACGGCCGCCTCGAAACCCAGCAGGCCGAGCCCGTCGAGGGAGAAGATCACCTCGATCAGGAGCGATCCCGTGAAGAGGATGCCGATGAAGGCGCTCGGGAAGCCCGCGATCACGATCAGCATGGCGTTGCGGAAGACGTGTCCGTAGAGCACGCGCCGCTCGGCCAGCCCCTTGGCGCGGGCGGTGATCACGTACTGCTTGTTGATCTCCTCGAGAAAGGAGTTCTTCGTCAGGATCGTGAGCGAGGCGAAGCCGCCGATCACGAGCGCCAGCACCGGGAGCGCGATGTGCCACAGGTAGTCGGCGACGAGCGCCGGCCAGGAGAGCTCCCGCCAGTGGTCGGACACGATCCCGCGCAGCGGAAACCAGTCGAGGTAGCGCCCGCCGGCGAAGAGCACGATCAGCAGGATCCCGAACAGGAAGGCCGGCACGGCGTTGCCCACGATCACGACTCCGCTGGTCCAGACGTCGAAGCGCGAGCCGTCGCGCATCGCCTTGCGGATTCCGAGCGGGATCGAGATCAGGTAGACGAACAGCGTCGTCCAGAGCCCCAGCGAGATGGAGACGGGCATCTTCTCGAACACCAGATCCATCACGGAGCGGTCGCGGAAGTAGCTGGTGCCGAAGTCGAACACCAGGTAGCTGCGCATCATGTGCAGGAAGCGCTCGTGCAGGGGCTTGTCGAAGCCGAACTGCCGCTCGAGCTCGGCGATGAACTCGGGATCGAGCCCCTGGGCGCCCCGGTAGGTACGGCCGCCGCCGCCCCGCGCGCCGCCGGAGGTCGCTCCGCCGGCGAGCTCGCCTCCCTCGCCCGAGACGCGCGCCGTGGCCGAGACGACCGTCCGGTCGAGCTGCGACAGGATGCGCTCGATGGGTCCGCCGGGAACGACCTGCACGACCAGGAAGTTGACGACCATGATCGCGAAGAGCGTCGGGATCATGAGCAGCAGTCGCCGGACGATGTACGCGCCCACGGCCCGCCCTCGCGCCTAGCGCCGTCGCCGCATCACGAGCCACGTCCCGACGACCGCGAGGATTCCGACCCCGAGCAGGACGACTCCGAGCGAGGGCGCCTCCCGGCCCGCGTTTCGTGGCGCGGTTTCGTCCGCCCCCGGCTCGACGGGCGCCGGCTCCTGCGGAGCGAGCCACCACGTGTCGAGCTGGACGCCCTGATCGGGCGTGATCTCCGGACGCCCGAACTTGTTCCAGTAGACGATGCGGTCCGAGCCGATGTACCAGTGGGGAATCACGTAGTGGCCCCACTGGAGGACGCGGTCGAGGGCCCGGGTGCGCGCGACCAGGCTCTCCCGGTCGGGAGCGGCGATCAGCCGCTCGACGAGCGCGTCGACGGCGGGGCTGCGGATCCCGATCCAGTTGCGGCTGCCTTCGCGGTCGGCGGCGGCGCTGCTCCAGAAGTCGCGCTGCTCGTTTCCGGGGGAGCGGGACTGGCCCCACGAGCCCACCGTCATGTCGAAGTCGAAGCTGTCCATCCGGCGCCGGTATTGCGAGGTGTCGACCGTGCGCACGCGCGCCTCGACGCCGATGCGCTTCAGATTCTTGACGAAGGGCAGCGCGATGCGCTCGAAGGCCGGCTGCACCAGGAGGATCTCGAAGGCCAGCGTCTCGCCGGTCTCCGCGTTCGTCATCACCCCGTCGCGAATCTCCCAGCCCGCCTCCTTCAGCAACTCGACGGCCTTTCGCAGGTTGCCGCGGATGTCGCCCGAGCCGTCGGTCGCGGGAGGCCGGTACGCCGTCGTGAACACCTCGTCGGGGATGCGGCCGCGGTAGGGCTCTAGAAGCGTCCGCTCCTCGGGGCTCGGGAGTCCCGTCGCGGCCAGCTCGGAGTTGTCGAAGTAGCTGCGGGCGCGGGTGTACTGGCCGTAGAAGAGGACCCGGTTCGACCACTCGAAGTCGAAGGCGTGGGCCAGCGCCCAGCGCACGCGCGGGTCGCGGAACCTCTCGCGCCGCAGGTTGAACACGAAGCCCTGCATGCCGGCGGTGCGCTCGTGCGGGAAGAGCTGCTTCCGGATCGAGCCGTCGGCGACCTGGGGGATGTCGTAGGCGGTGGCCCACTGCTTGGAGTTGTTCTCGACGCGAAGGTCGAACTCGCCGCCCTTGAAGGCCTCGATGGCGACGGTCTCGTCGCGGTAGTAGTCGAAGCGGACGACGTCGAAGTGGTTCCGGCCCACGTTCACCGGCAGGTCCTTCCCCCAGTAGTCCGCGACGCGCTCGTAGGTCACGACGCGCCCCGGCTCGAAGCGACCGATGCGGTAGGGACCGCTGCCGAGCGGCGGCTCGAGGGTGGTCTTGTCGAATTCGCGGCCCGCCCAGTAGTGCTTCGGCAGCACGGTCAGCTCGCCGAGGATCAGGGGCAGCTCGCGGTTCTCGCCGGGGGCGAACGTGAACTTCACGGTCCGCGGACCCGTCTTCTCCACGCCGGCGACGCTTCCGTAGTAGAAGCGATAGGCCGGCGATCCCTGCTCCAGCAGGGTCCGGAAGGTCCAGATCACGTCTTCGGGCGAGACGGGCCGGCCGTCGTGCCAGCGCGCCTCGGGCCGCAGGGTGAAGGCCACCCAGGAGCGATCCGCCGGCGTCTCGACGCTCTCGGCCAGCAGGCCGTACAGGCTGAAGGGCTCGTCGGCGGCGTGGACCATCAACGTGTCGTAGAGGAGCCCCACGCCCGTAGCGGGGTTCCCCTTGATGATGAACGGGTTGAAGCTGTCGAAGGTCCCGATCTCCGCGCGCCGGATCTCGCCGCCCCGGGGCGCGTCGGGGTTCACGTAGTCGAAGTGGGTGAAGTCGGCGGAGTACCGGAGGTCGCCGTGCATGGCGAGGCCGTGCCGTACCGCGGCCGCTGCGCCCGCGAGGCCCCCCGCGGTCACGCCGGCCAGGAGCACGAGCCCCAGCGGGACTGCGATTCGAATCCTCATGCGGCGAACGCGACCTAGTCTTCCGGCGCCGCCGTCCCCTCGGAGCCCGCCGGTGTGGGCGCCGGCACCGCCGGCTCTTCGGGCGCCGCCGGCTCTTCGGGCGCCGCCGGCTCTTCCGGCACTGCCGGTTCTTCCAGCACCACCGGCTCTTCGTCGGCCGAGTCGCGAACCTCGGTCAGGTCCACCCAGACGAGTTCGTCGGAGTCCCAGTTCTTCGTGGCCCCGACCTCGCCGGTCACCGTGTCGTGGCGGATGAGAACCCCACGCCCGAGCCGCAAGGGGAATACCATGAACTCGTAGCGACTCGCTGCCGGCTCCGCGCCGTCCGGCACCAAGGACGCCCCGATCGGAACCCAGTGCGCATCCTTGAAGATGTCCGCGGCGCGCCACATCTCGCCGGTGAGGGTGTCTCCTCGAACTATCGCCGGCCGGCCGCCGGCCCGGGTGGACAGGACCATGTAGCGGCCGGCCACGGCGGCCTCCCCGGCCTCGCGTCGCTGCTGGACGATCAGCAGCACCAGGCACAGCAGGATCGCGGTCAGAAGAATCCGGGTGGTGAGGTCGGTCTTCATGGCTCCTCCTTCGCTCCCTCGAGCCCGTGATCCATAGCCGAGCGCACGCTCGATTTCACCGTCCCGGCGGCCCGGCGGCCCGACGGCCGGACCGCGGTCACGGCTCGCGCACCGGCCGACCGGCCTCGTACTCCGCGAGATTCCGCTCGAAGCTCTCGATCACGTCGTCGGACACCTCGCGGTTCCGGAGCAGCGCGATCGCGCGCCGCGAGGTCTCGACCGCCTGGCCGAAGTCCCCGACCTCTGCGTAGGCGGCGGCGAGGGTGTCCAGGAAGCTGGGGTGGGCCGCACCGTCCGCGTCCACCACCTCCGTGGCGATGCGGAGGGCCTCGGCGCCGTTGCGGACGCGATCGTCGCGAGCGGTCGCCAGGGCGTAGGCATACTCGTTCCGGAACGCAGTCCGGTTCGGGTCCCGGCAGGTGTCGATGCTGCTTCGCAGCAGGTCGAGCTGGTCGTCGTAGCGCCCCTCGCCGGCGAGCAGGTTGGAGAGGCGGACCCTCGGGTGCAGGCCGCAGGGATCCAGCTCCATGGCGGTCCGCAGCAGGCCCTCGGCCTCCTCGACGTCGCCGCGATCCTCGAGCAGGGCCGCGAGGATGACGTAGAAGTCCCGGAAGCCGGGGTCGAGCTCGATGCCCCGGCGCAGCAGGGGGATCGCCTCCTCGTCGCGCTCCAGGTGGTTCAGGGCGAGAATCAGGCCGAAGATCAGGGCGGGGCTCTCCGGGTGCGCGGCCCGGAGCGCTCGGAAGCTGGCGGCCGCCCGCTCGTAGTGCTTCGACTTGAGGTGACCGTAGGCCTCCGCGACGGCCTGGATCTCATCGGTCAGCAGGGCCGGATCGGGGCCCCGCAGCGCGAGCTCGGCGAGCTCGTCGCCCAGCTTCGGCGCCGGGCTCGCGCCCACGTAGCCCAGCGCCGCGAGCTGCTCCAGCGTCTCGGCGTCGAGGGGGACCTCGGCGTCCTCGGGGCGCAGCGGCGCCGCTGCGATCAGCTCGCGGAGCCTCGATTGGAGCCGCGCGAGCGTCTCCGGATGGGCCGACGCCCGGTCGTCGAGCTCGCGGGGGTCCTTCCGCACGTCGAAGAGCTGGGGGCTCACCTTGTGGACGTACTTCCAGTCGCCCTCGCGCACGAAGCGCAGGATCGCCGTCCCGAAGGTCTTGAGGGTCTCGAGCGACTCCCCGTAGCCCGTGAGCCCGAGGTCGGCCTCGGTGCCCTCGATCAGGGGCCGGAGGGAAACCCCCTGGACGCCTTCCAGGGGTGGCAGGTCCAGCAGGTCGAGGATCGTGGGAGCGATGTCCACGGTGCGGACCAGCGGCGTCACCACCCGGCCGGTCGGGACGACATCGGCGCCCCAGAGGATCAGGGGAACGCGCATCGTGCTGTCCCACACGAAGTAGGCGTGGGTGCTCTCGTCGTGCTCGCCGAGACCCTCGCCGTGGTCGGAGGTCACCACCACGAGCGTCCGTTCCCGCAGGCCGAGGCGGACGATCTCCGCCGCGATCCGCGAGACGTGGTAGTCGGCGTAGAGGATCTCCGCGTGATACGGGCTCCGGGGCAGGCGCTCCGCGAAGACCGGGGGCGCCGCGTAGGCCCAGTGCGGGTCGAAGTAGTGGAGCCACAGGAAGAACGGCCCTTCGCGGTGCGCGCGAAGGAACTCGAGCCCGCGACGCGTGATGTCCTCGGCGCCCCGCTCGGGCAGCTCGACGCTCTCGAGCCCGGTGGGCGTCATCAGGGGGACGGACTTGCGGAGCACGTCGAAGGCGTCCAGGTCCCGGTAGTGGTCGAAGCCCTGGTCGAGCTGGGTGCGGCTCCCGATCACCTGGGCCGCGATCTCGGCGCCGGTCGCGTAGCCGTGGCGCCTGAGCACCTCGGCCAGCGTCAGGTTGGTCTCGGAGAGCACGTAGCCGGAGTTGGAGCGGGCGCCGTGGGCGTAGGGCTGCTTGCCGGTCAGGATCGTGGCGTGGGAGGGCAAGGTGCTGGGCGCCGAGGTCACGACCTGGTCGAAGCGCAGGCCCTCGGCCGCCAGCCGGTCGAGGTGGGGGGAGGCGGGGAGCGGCTGTCCGTAGCAGCCGAGGGCGTCGGCGCGGGTCGTGTCCAGCGTGATCAGGACGACGTTGAGGGGAGCCCGAGCGGCGGCGCGATCCGGAGCGTCCGGTTCGGTCCCGCAGGCCGGCCCCAGCCCCGCCAGCGCGGCCAGGGAGGCGACCGCGGATGCGCGTCGGAAGCGGTGCGTCGGCGAGCTCATGGGGGGGCGGTTTCGGGCGCCCCAGGGTGCCACCTGCGGAGCGCCCGCGCCACGCGTCCGACGGCACCGGCAATGCGGAGGGGGCGCGAAGACGCGAGAAAGCCCCGGGTCGTGAAGACCCGGGGCTTTCCTGCTCAGCTCAGAGCAGGCTTCGCTCGAAACAGAGGCCCTAGCGTCGCCGCATGCGACGGCCGCTGAGGCCGAGGCCGAGGATCCCGAGGCCCATCAGGACCACCGTCGCCGGCTCGGGAACCACGTTCACGCTGATGCTGTTCGTCGCGCCGGCGTTCCGGGCGATGAAGTCGGATCCGAGGAACTCTCCCGTCGCATTGACGGTCCCCGTCCCGAATCCCGAGACGTGGAACGTGACGGTTCCCAGAAGGATCGAGCCGGTCGTGGGCTCACTGGAAGTTCCCTTCCCGATGGCGACCTGGGCGTAGTTCTGCTCGATGATGTTGACGATACCGATCGTCGTGAGGCCGCCGTCCGCGGGGCTACCCGCGCCGCAGTTAAGGGTGAGCGGAGCCCAGCTCCCGCCCGTGGCGTCGCCCGGCGGGGTCACGAATCCACCCCCGTAGCCCTCGTAGCAGAGCGTCGGGGTCAGCACCGACGAGTCGTACGTCAGGTCCGCCTGGGCGAAGTTGCTCCCGCCGCCGGTCGGCCCGAAGTTCGCGAACACATCCACCCTAAACGTCGCAGTGGTCGACGTATAGGTCGCCGCTGCATTCGTCGTCAGCGTGATCGAGTTCGCCGACGCCGTTCCCGCGAGCGCAACCACGGCGACCGCGGCCACGATGCCAGCCAGTGTTGTCGTAAACAGTTTCCGCATGGTTTCTCTTCTCCTGCTCTGAGAGCCGTTCAGTCAGTCCAAATCTACATCAATGCCCGAGTCCGATAGCCATCACGCCATCACGGACAGGGGATCGAACCCGCGCAGCTCTTGCCGGACGGTCCCGGGGCCAGCCCGAAGAACTGCTTCAGGACACCGAGATCAGCCGCGCTGACCGAGTTGTCGCCGTTGTGGTCGTGGTCCGGATTGTACAACGGGGCCCCGAGGGAGAGCCCGAAGGTCTGCTTCAACCTCCCGAGATCCGCGGCGGTCACCGAGAGATCGTTGGTGCTGTCCGGATCGCAGACGTTCCCGTAGCCGTCCGTGTTGCTGTCGGTCTGCGACGTGTTGACCTTGTTCAAGCAGTTGTCGTCGGGGTCACAGATGGTGTCGCTATCGGCATCCGGGCATGCGCCCGCTTCCGACGAGGGCGGGAAGCCCGCGACGAGCAGAAACGCCAGCGCCAGCGCGAACGCCATCGTCAGTGTGATTACGCCGGTTTTCATCGTATCCTCTCCTTGATCGCTCTCACTCAAGGCTTAAGTAGCCTTGGAGTACCTCAATGTGTCAAGCCGCAGCCGCCAAACTGCAATTTCTTTTTTGGCCTGCTTGCGGAATTGATCAAAATCCTACGGCTCTCCTCCCGGCAGGTTCTTCCCCTCAGGGGATTCTGCCCGCTCGGCAAATCTATGTGCAAGCGGGATGCCAAGGTCACGAGGTGACCTAAGCTGCTGATTTCATTGACATCAGGCGGGGCGGGCCCGACGCGCCAGAGGAAAATCTTTTCCGAGATCGGGAAATTCAGGAAAAGCTTTTCCTCGCGCGCCGTCCCTACAGCCCCTTCACGTCCCTACAGCCCCTTCAGGGAGGGAGCGCAGCTCCGCACGCAGCAGCGCGTAGAAGCGGAGCAGGCGCTCGGCGGCCTCCCGGCGCGCCGCCGCGTCCGGCCCGTACACCGCCGTACTGATGCGAACGACCAGGACTTCGCCCGGTCGTCGCAGCGGGCTCGCGTCGAGCGCCAGCAGCGAACGGAGCGTCTCGCTCCACAGTCCGCCGCTGCCGGCCCGCCAGTGGTAGACCAGGCGGCGGCTCGCTCGCGACCGGACCACCCGCGACTCGACGGCGAGCCCGCCGGGCTCGAGCGTCACCTCGCCGGTCTCCTCGACGATCCAGCCGCTCCCCGGCAGCGCGGTCTTGGGCGAGAGGGGGCTGCGCAGCCGCTGCGACCGCTCGCCCAACCCGATGAAGACGTCCACGGAGTCTCGGCCGTCGCGGTAACGACGAGCGACGACCTCCCGAAACCGCACGCGCTCCAGGAACTGGTAGTCGACGGGCAGGGGGGTCGATCGCCAGCCCCCGATCGCTTCGCCGATCTTGCCCGGGAGCCCCACCGGCAGCGTCGGCCGGGTTTCCCAGGCGGGCACCCCCAGCGAGATCGCCGCCGCGAGCGCCGAGGCTCCGCAGAGTGCCAGGGCCCGGCGGGTGCTCGTCGGACGCCGGTCGCGCGCCGGCCGCGGGCTTCGCCCCCGGGCCCACTCGCGGGCGGCTCTCCCGCCGAGGAGGCCGGCGAGCACTCCGTCGAGGGCATAGAGGACGATCAGGCCGGCGAGCAAGATCGCGATCCCCTGAAGGTTGTGGATGGCCACGATCTCCGAGTGGGGGTTGAGGACGAGAGTGACGGCGCGCAGGCCGTTCAGCGCGAAGCCGAGCGGGGGCGCGGCGAGCAGGATCAGCGCGGCATGCCATCCGCTGCGGCGGAAGAGGTCGATCAGGAGCACCGCGAGGATCGTGAGCGTCTCCATGGAGCGCAGGCCGCTACAGCTCTCGATCACGGCGAAGAGCTGGTCCGCCCCCAGGATCTGGTCTCCCGAGACCAGGGCCGGGACGCCGAGCCGGTGCAGGATCCAGCCGGTGACGTCGGCGGTGGCGATCTGGAGGGCGAACACGATCCGGTTGAGCAGCGGCGCCGGCACCGGGACGGCCAGGAGCAGGAATGCCGCCGGCAGGGCGAGCACCCGGAGCGCCCGCCGACCGCGGTAGAGAACCGCGGCGCCCAGGCCGCCCAGCGCCAGCGAGAGCGCGAGCAGGTCCGGCGCCGCCGTGTAGGTGGCCCACGCCAGGACCAGCGCGCCGGCCAGCCACAGCGCACCGGTCAGCCAGGCCGGCCCCCCGGGGCCGGCGAGGCCCCGCAGCCGCT
>JAOTUO010000117.1 GCA_029863845.1 Myxococcales bacterium | reverse complement strand
GGAGAAGCGCCACTCCGAGCCCTGGATCCTCGGCGAGACCGTCTCGGCCGCGATCGGTCAGGGCTACAACCTCGCGACCCCGCTCCAGATGGCGGTCGCCTACGCCGCGCTGGCGAACGGCGGGAACCTGCTGCGCCCGCGCCTCCTGCTGCGGGCGACCGGGCGGGACGGGTCGGTCACCGAGGGGCCGCCGCCGGAGGTGCTCGGAACGGTTCCCGTGGCGCCGGAGCACCTCGCCCGGATTCGGGACGGGCTGGAAGGCGTGGTGTCCGAGCGCGGCGGCACCGGCGGGCGCGCGCGGGTTCGTGGCGTGCGCGTGGCGGGAAAGACCGGCACGGCGCAGGTCGTCCGACTCGAGCACACCGAGAACCTCGAGGAGGACGAGGTGCCGGTCCGGTACCGCGACCACGCCTGGTTCGTGGCCTTCGCTCCGGCCGACGCGCCCGAGATCGTGGTGGCGGTCCTCGTGGAGCACGGCGGCCACGGCGGCAGCGCCGCCGCCCCGATCGCGCGGCGCGTGCTCGAGCGCTACTTCGAGAAGCGGCAGGACGACGAGGCGGTGCGCGTCGCCGGGGCGCCGGAGGCGGAACTTGCTGACGATTGACCGGCGCGCGATCCAGAACTTCGACTGGACGCTGCTCGGACTCGCGGCGGCGCTGGTGGGCATGGGGCTGGTGAACCTGATGTCGGCCACCCACACCGACGTGGGCGTCTCGGACGAGGTGAGCCGGCAGCTGATCTCGCTCGGCATCGGTGCGGTCGCGTTCCTGGTGACGGTCGCCATCGACTACCGCCACTTCGAGCGCCTGGCGCTGCCGGTCTTCGCCCTGTCGATGCTGCTGCTCGCGTCGACGCTGGTCCTCGCGCCCGTCACCCGCGGCAGCCAGGCCTGGCTGCTGGGCGACCGCGTCCAGCCCTCCGAGATCGCACGGGTGGCGCTGATCCTCGTGCTCGCCCGCGCCTTCCAGCGCAGCCCACCCGGCGAGATCCGACGGCTGCGCGATCTCGCCCGGCCCGCCGCGCTCACTGCCGTCCCGGTGGCGCTCGTCGTCCTGCAGCGCGACCTCGGCGTGGCGCTGCTCACGCTGCTCACGGCCTCGACCTATCTCGCCTTCGTGCGGATTCCCTGGCGCGCCTGGCTGGGCGTGGCGGTCCTCGCCCTCGCGGGGCTCGCCACGCTGTGGATGTTCGCCCTCGAGCCGTACCAGCGCAGCCGCATCCTCGACGTGGTCGACCCGGCTCGCGACCCGCTCGCCTCCGGCTACCAGGTGATCCAGTCGCGCATCGCCGTCGGCTCGGGAGGGCTGCTGGGCACGGGCTTCCGGGAAGGAACGCAGACCCAGCTGCGCTTCCTCCCCACGCAGCACACCGACTTCGCCTTCTCGGTGCTCGCCGAGGAGTGGGGCTTCGTGGGCAGCATCGCGGCGCTGGGGCTGTACGCCATGCTCCTGCTCTGGGGGCTGGTCGTCGCGCGCAACTCCAAGGACAGCTTCGGCGCGATGCTGGCCGTGGGCGTCGTGGGGTCGCTCTTCTGGCCAGCGGCCCTGAACATCGCGATGGTGCTCGGGCTGGCGCCGGTGATCGGCGTGCCGCTTCCGTTCTTCTCGTACGGGGGCTCCGCCCTGGTCTCCGCGCTGATCGCCCTGGGGCTGCTCCTGAACGTCTCGATGCGACGCTACGTATTCTGAGGGGCTAGAATCGGCGGATGGCGCTGACCGTCCCGATCCCGTCGCAGCCCCGAGTCGGCGCCTTCTTCGACATGGACAAGACGCTGATCGCCGAGAACTCGGCCAGCCTCTACATGCGCTACCGCTACCAGCGCGGCGAGATCAGCGGCGTCGATCTGCTCAAGGGTCTCGGGGCCTATCTCCAGTACAAGCTCGGAATCCTCGACATCCGCAGCTGGACCAAGAACACGATGATCCAGTTCCGGGGCCAGAGCGAGCGTGAGCTCGAGGACCAGGCCAACCGCTGGTTCGACGAAATGGTCGTGCAGTCGATCTACCCCGAGGCGGAGGCGCGGGTACGCGAGCACGAGGCCGCCGGCCACGTCGTGGCCATCGTCTCCGGGGCGACGAAGTTCGTCGTCCGGCCGCTCGCGCGGCGGCTCGGCATCCCGCATTTCCTGTACACCCGACTCGAGGTCGAGCGAGGCCGCTTCACGGGCCGGGTGGTCGAGCCCATCTGCTTCGAGGAGGGCAAGATCTACTGGCTCCAGCAGTTCATCGAGGAGCAGGGGATCGACCTGGCCAAGAGCTACTTCTACACCGACTCGATCACGGACCTGCCGCTACTCGACCTGGTGGGGCACCCCGTCGCCGCCAACCCCGACCCGCGCCTGTACCGCGCGGCGGTGCGGCGCCGCTGGCCGGTGTGCTTCTTCGACGGGCCTAGCTGAGCAGCTTCTTCGCCATCGCGTCGAGCTGGTCCCGGACTTTCGGCGCGGCGCCGACGATCTGCTCCACGACCTGTCCGTCCTTGAAGGCGAGCACCGTCGGAATGGATCGGACGCTGTACTGGCCGGGCGTGCTCGGGTTCGCGTCGATGTCCATCTTGACGATCTTCACGCGGTCGCCGTACTCCGCGGCGAGGTCGTGGATGATCGGCGAGATGACGCGGCAGGGGCCGCACCACTCGGCCCAGAAATCGATGATCGCGGGCCTGTCGGACTTCAAGACCTCTGCCTCGAAGCTCTGGTCGGTGACTTCCGCAACTTCCGCCATGAATGTCGTCTCCTCGCGGTCGCCGGGTTGGATGCCGGACGCCGGCGAGGGTATCACCCCCGCTCGCCGACGCGCCCGGGGTGCGGGCGCCACTTTCCGGAGCCCGGCGTTTTTACTACGTTTTTCCGGCGAGCCCATGATGGAACGGCGATTCGAAAGCCCGCTCGACGCGCCGGAGCGCGTGCGCGCCAGCCTCGCGGAGAGCGCGCGGGTCAAGCACGCCGTGGTCGACGCCTGCGCCGACGCGATCGCCCGGGCCGCCGAGGTCGTGGCCCGGGCCTTCGCGCGCGACGCCCGCGTACTGGTCTTCGGCAACGGCGGGTCGGCGTCGGACGCCCAGCACTTCGCGGCCGAGCTGGCCGGGCGCTTCGACGGCGAGCGGCCCGCGCTCCCCGCGCTGGCGCTCACGGCCAACAGCTCCGACCTCACCGCGATCGGCAACGACTACGGCTTCCAGCACACCTTCGCGCGGCTGATCCAGGCCCACGGCCGCCCCGGCGACGTGGCCGTCGCCATCTCCACCTCGGGCGACTCGGCCAACGTGAACGCCGCCGTGAGCGAGGCGCGGGCCCGGGGCTTGAGCACGATCGGACTGATCGGAAAGGGCGGCGGCGAGCTCGCGACGCTCGTGGACACGGCCGTCGTCGTGCCCTCGGACTCGACGCCGCGCATCCAGGAGTCGCACATCGCGATCGCCCACGTCATCTGCGAGCTGGTCGAGGCCTCGCTCTTTCCCGCGGACGGCGCGTGAGTCGCCGGCCTCCGCGCATCGACCGCTCGCGGGTTCGCACGCTGAGCGCGCGGGAACGCCCGAGCAAGGTGCACCTGGAGCACGAGGGCCGCCCGCTGCGGCCCGGCGCCAGCTTCGCCGATTTCCTGGAGAGCCTGCCGTCGTTGCTGGGGGCCGCCGACCTGCGCGCGGCCATCGACGCGACGGCCCGCGCCTTCGCCGACGGACGCACGATCCTGTGGGGCTTCGGCGCTCACGTGATCAAGGTCGGGCTGGCGCCGATCGTGGTCGATCTGCTGGAGCGCGGACTCGCCGGCGGCGTGATGCTGAACGGGGCCGGCTGTGTTCACGACCTGGAGCTGGCGCGCCTCGGTCACACCAGCGAGGACGTGGCCGCTGCGCTCGACGAGGGCCGCTTCGGCATGGCGGACGAGACGGCCGAGCGCCTCAACCGGGCCATCGCCGAGGGTGCCCGCGAGGAGCTCGGCATGGGCGCGGCGGTGGGTCGCGAGATCCTCGGGGGCGACTACCCGCACAAGGATCGCTCGATCCTCGCCACCGCCGCGCGCCTGGGGATCCCGGTCGCCGTGGCGAGCGCGATCGGCACCGACATCCACCACATGCATCCGGGCGCGGACGGCGCCGCCCTCGGCGCCACCAGCTACCGCGACTTCGAAATGCTCGCCGGACTCGTCGCCACCCTCGAGGGCGGCGTGGTCTACAACGTGGGCTCGGCCGTGATCCTGCCCGAGGTGTTCCTGAAGGCGCTCGCCCTCGCCCGCAACCTCGGCCACGACGTTCGCCGCTTCACGGCGGTCGACCTCGACTTCATCCGCCAGTATCGGCCCGCCGTCAACTTCGTGGGGCGGCCGACGCGCCTGGGTGGCACGGGCCTGTCGCTGATCGGGCACCACGAGATCCTGTTGCCGCTGCTGGTCGCGGGCATCGTCGAGTCGGTGGCGACGTCGTGAGCGGGCGCATCACGCTCCGGGAGGGAGACATCACGGCCCAGGAGGTGGACGCCATCGTCAACGCCGCCAACAGCGCCCTCGTGCTCGGTGCGGGCGTCGCCGGCGCGATTCGCGCGCAGGGCGGACCGAGCATCCAGGCGGAGTGCGATGCCATCGGGCCCATCGCGGTGGGCGCTGCGGCCGTCACGGGCGCCGGCGACCTGCCGGCCCGCTGGGTGATCCACGCCGCCGGGATGCCGCCGGGCGGGTCGGCCACGGAGGAGAGCGTCCGGTCCTGCGTGCGCCGTAGCCTCGAGCTGGCGCACGAACGCGGCTGCCGCTCGATCGCGATTCCGGCCATCGGCGCCGGCATCGGGGGGTTTTCGGCGCAGCGTTGCGCGGAGGTCCTGCTGGCCGAGGCGCGGGCGCACCTGGCCGGCGGCACCACGCTGGAGGAGATCCGCTTCGTGCTCTTCGGGGAGCCGACCTACCGCCTGTTCGAAGCGGCCCAGGATGCGGCGAAGATCCTGGAGCAGATGGAGCGCACGGCCTCCCGCACCTGACGGCCCCCACGCGCTACGCTGCGGGCGTCTCTCGCGACAGGGGACCGGGTGTGATCGTTCCGCTTCACCAGCTGACGGCCGCGATCTACCTCCTCGCGAGCATCGTCGCGGGCCTCGGGATGTCGGTTCCCTCGCGGCGCGCGGCGCGGATCGCCGTGGGGCTGCTCGTCCTGGGCGCGGTCGTCCACGGCGCCACCTTCTCGATCTTCCACATGGCCGAATCGCCGCCCGGGATCACCGAGCTGCCGGCCGCGGTCTCGTTCATGGCGTGGGTGGGCACCTTCTTCTTCCTGATCCTGATGCTGCGGCGCAAGCACCTGGCCCGGCTGGTCGTGCTCGTCGCGCCCGTTTCGTTCCTGGGTGTCTTCTTCGCCGCGCTCCGGCTGCCGTCGGCGGGGCCGGCCGCCGGCCTGGGCAGCGGCACCTGGCCCCACGCCCACGTCCTGCTCGCGAGCGCCGGGCTCTCGCTGGGCGGCATCGCGGCTCTCGCAGGCGTGCTGTTCCTGACCGAGCACGGCCGTCTCAAGGCCAAGCGGCCGCTCCCGGCGTGGCTGAACCTGCCCTCGCTCGAATCCCTGGACCGCGTCGGCGCCGCGGCCCTCGCCATCGGCTTCCCGCTGCTCACGCTCGGGGTGATCGCGGGCATGATCTGGCTCCAGACCCTCGAAGGACGCGGCTGGCCCACCACGGCCCACGAGCTCTGGACGCTGGTCGCATGGGTCGTCTACGCGGTGCTGGTGACGCTCCGTTTCACCTCGCTCCAGGGCGCGCGCAGCGCGGCCGCCTTCGCCGTGGGCGGCTTCGCGTTCCTGTTGTTCGCCGTGATCGGCGTGGGACTCCTCCCGTGAAGATCCTGCTGGTCGGCATGAACCACCGCAGCGCGCCGGTCGAGCTGCGGGAGCGGCTCGCGGTGGAGGATCTGGCGCCGCCGCTGCGCAAGCTCGTCAGCGGCGGCGAGGTCGACGAGGCCGTGCTGCTCTCCACCTGCAACCGCGTCGAGGTGGTCGCCCTGTCGCGCACGCCGGACGCAGCGCGCGATCGGCTGCACTCGTTCTTCCGGCGCGACCTCGGGGACGGCAACCTGCCGGTGCTGAGCGAGCACCTCTACGAGTTCGCCGACAGCGAGGCCGTGCGCCACGTGCTGCGGGTCGCCTCGGCCCTCGACTCGATGGTCATCGGCGAGCCCCAGATCCTCGGCCAGGCCAAGGACGCCTATCGCGCGGCACTCGAGTGCGGGGCCTGCGGCCCGATCCTGGGCCGTCTCTACCAGACCGCCTTCGCGACCGCCAAGCGCGTGCGCACCGAGACGCGCATCGCCGAGCGTCCGGTGTCGGTGGCGCGGGTGGCCGTGGAACTCGCGCGGCAGATCTTCGACGAGCTGGAGGACAAGCGAGCGCTGCTCGTCGGCGCCGGGGAGATGATCGAGGCGGCGCTCGCGGCGCTGCGCGGCGCCGGACTCGGGTCCGTGCGCGTCGCGAACCGGACGCGCGAGCGCGCCGAGGATCTGGCCGCGCGCTTCGGCTCCACGGCGCACGGCCTCGATGAGCTGCCCGGCCTGGTCGCCGACGCCGACATCATCCTGACCTGCATCGGCGGAGATCGCCCGATCCTCACGCGCGAGCATTTCGACGGCGCGCTACGGGCGCGGCGCAATCGCCCGATCTTCGTGATCGACCTCGGCGTGCCGCGCAACGCGGAGTCCGAGATCAACGCATTCGAGAACGTCTACCTGTACGACATCGACGACCTGGGCTCGGTCGCCGACGACAACGCTCGGGAACGAACGCGCGAGGCGGTGCGCGGCGAGGAGATCGTCGCGGAACAGCAGCAGCGCTTCGACGGCTGGTTCGCGGCGCTGCGCGCGGTGCCGACGATCCGCCACCTGCGCTCCCGGGTCGAGTCCATCCGCGGCCGCGAGGTGGAGCGCACGCTCGGTCGCCTCGGGCTCGCGGCTTCGGAGGAGGAGGCCGTCGAGGCGCTCACGCGCTCGATCGTGAACAAGATCCTGCACGCTCCGCTGTCGCGCCTGCGCCAGGAGGCCGAGCGCGAGGAGGGCATGGTCTACCTGGAGGCGGCGCGTGCGCTCTTTGACCTCGACGACGGCGACGAGTCGGGCGAAGGATGACCACGCTGCGCGTCGCCACGCGGGCGAGCGACCTCGCGCTCAGCCAGTCGCGGCTCGTCGCGCAGCGGATCGAGCGCGAGCTCGGCGTCCGGACCGAGCTCGTCCCGCTCAAGACGACCGGCGACCGGCTGCTGGACGTATCCCTGGCGGCGTTCGGGGGCAAGGGCCTGTTCGTGAAGGAGATCGAAGAGGCGCTGCTGAGCGGGCGCGCGGACGTGGCCGTGCACAGCGCGAAGGACCTGCCCGCTGCGGTGCCCGCCGGTCTGGCGCTCGTGGCCTTTCCCGAGCGGGTCGATCCACGCGACGCGCTCGTGGCGCGCGAGCGCGGCGCCCGCGTCGACGCCCTCCCCCGCGGCGCGCGCGTCGGCACCGGCAGCCTGCGGCGCACGGCCCAGCTGCGCGCACACCGCCCGGACCTGGAGATCGTTCCGCTCCGGGGCAACGTGCCCACGCGGCTGCGCAAGCTGGAGACGGAAGCTCTCGACGCGGTGGTGCTGGCCTGCGCCGGCCTCGAGCGGCTGGATCTCGCCGCGCGGATCGACGAGCGGATCGCCCCGGAGATCCTGCTCCCGGCCGTCGGGCAGGGGACGCTGGCTCTCGAGGCGCGCTCCGACGATCCGCTGGCGCGCGACCTCGCGGCGCTCAACCACGAGCCCACCGCGACGAGCGTCGCGGCGGAGCGCGCCTTCCTGATCGGACTGGCCGGCGACTGCACCGTGCCGCTGGCCGCCTTCGCGGAGGCCGCGGACGGCGACGGCCTGCGGCTGCGCGCGCTGCTGGCGGCGAGCGACGGCGGCCGCATCCTCCGCCACGACGCGACGGCCCCGGCGCGCGACGCCGAGGCGCTGGGCGCCCGGGCGGCCGCCGTCATCCTCGAGGACGGCGGCAAGGGCCTGCTGGCCGCGCTGCGCGCGGATGCCGAGCGATGAGCTCGTCGGAGCGGACGGCGGCGAAGGGGAAGGTGATCCTGGTGGGCGCGGGCCCGGGCGATCCCGACTTGATCACCGTGCGCGGCGTCGCCGCGCTGCGGGCGGCCGACGTCGTCGTTCACGATTCCCTCGCTTCGCGGGATCTGCTGGACCTCGCACCGCCGGGCGCCGAACGCATCGACGTCGGGAAGCGCGGCCACGATCCCCCGACGCGCCCCCAGCCCGAGACGAACCGGCTGCTGATCGCGCGCGCGCGCGAGGGCAAGACCGTCGTGCGCCTCAAGGGAGGCGACCCCTTCGTGTTCGGGCGCGGCGGGGAGGAGGCCAGCGCCTGTGCGGACGCCGGCGTTCCCTTCGAGGTCGTGCCCGGCGTTTCTTCTGCGGTCGGAGCGCTCGCCTACGCGGGCGTTCCGCTGACGGATCGGCGTCACTCGGCCTCCTTCGCGGTCGTGACCGGCCACAAGGATCCCACGCGCGTCAGCGTCGAGACGCGCTGGGAGGCGCTGGGCAGCGCCGTCGACACGCTGGTGATCCTGATGGGCATGCGCAGCCTCGAGCCGATCGTGGCCCGGCTGCTGGCCGGTGGCCGCGCTCCGGAGACCCCGGCGGCGGCGGTCATGAACGGCACCCTGCCCAGCCAGCGGGTGGTGGAGGCGCCGCTCGGGGACATCGTCGCCCGCATCCGCGCGGCCGGGCTGGGCGCCCCCGCCGTGGTGGTGGTCGGCGACGTCGTGCGTCTGCGCGAGAAGCTCGCCTGGTTCGAGCGGCGTCCGCTCTTCGGGACCCGGGTGCTGGTGACCCGTCCCCGGCAGCAGGCGGCGGAGATGGTCGCGGCGCTGCGCGAGGCCGGGGCCGAGGCCGTGGTGCACCCGATGCTGCGACTGCTTCCGCCGGAGGACCCGGCGCCCGTGGACGCCGCGCTCGCCCGCCTCGACGCCTACGACGGACTGATCTTCGCCAGCGTCAACGCGGTGCGCTTCTTCGCCGAGCGCGCCGCCGAGCGCGGCGTCGATTGGACGAGCGGTGCCGCCGACGTCTTCTGCGTCGGGCCGCGGACGGCGGAGGCGGCTCGCGCCGAGGGCCTCGCAGTGCGAGGCGTCCCCGAGAGCCGCTACGACGCCGAGGGGCTGCTCGCCGCCATCGAGAAGCACTTCCCGCCCGCGGGTCGCCGCTTCCTGCTGCCGCGGACGTCGGAGGGGCGCGACGAGCTTCCGACGGGACTCCGGGTCGCGGGCGCCACGGTCGACTGCGTGAGCGTCTATCGCAGCGCGCCGCCCGACGTGGACCCGGAGCTCATTCGGGCCCCGCTCGTCGCGGGAGCGATCCAGGCGCTCACCTTCACCAGCCCGCTGACCGTCACGAACTTCAGCGCCCTGCTCGACGCCGAAGCCCGGTCCGCCGCCGCGCGCTGCTGGATCGCCTCGATTGGACCCGTCACCGCCGAGGCGCTACGACGGGAGGGGCTCGAGCCGGACGTGATGCCGGAGCGGGCCGGAGCGGCCGATCTCGTGGCGGCGCTCGCCGCCCGCGTGTCCGAGGGCCGCCCGAAGGAGAAGCGATGAGTTATCCCGAGACCCGGATGCGGCGCCTCCGGCGCAGCGAGAGCCTTCGCCGGATGGTCCGCGAGACGCGGCTCTCCCGCGACGATCTGATCCTGCCGCTCTTCGTCGTGGAGGGCAGCGGAGTGCGCGAGCCCGTCGCGTCGATGCCCGGAGTGTTCCGCTTCTCCATCGACCTGCTGGTGCGCGAAGCCAAGCGCGTGCGCGACGCCGGCATCCCGGGCGTGATCCTGTTCGGAATTCCGGCGGAGAAGGACGCGCGCGGGTCGGGGGCCGACGCCGCGAACGGCGTCGTCCAGCGTGCGGTCGACGCGGTGAAGGCGGCGGAGCCGGACCTGTGCGTGATCACGGACGTCTGCCTGTGCGAGTACACCGATCACGGCCACTGCGGCATCCTCGAGGCCGGCGAGGTCGCGAACGACCCCACGCTGGAACGCCTGGCCGCGACCGCCCTCTCGCACGCCCGAGCCGGCGCCGACGTCGTGGCGCCCTCGGACATGATGGACGGTCGCGTGGCCGCGATCCGCAGCGCGCTGGACGGGGGCGGCTGTCCGGACGTGGCCATCCTCGCCTACGCCGCCAAGTACGCGAGCGCCTACTACGGTCCCTTCCGCGACGCCGCCGAGAGCACGCCCCGCTTCGGAGACCGGCGCGGCTATCAGATGGATCCGCCCAACGCGCGCGAGGCGCTCTGCGAGATGCGGCTCGACCTCGAGGAAGGCGCCGACGTGCTGATGGTGAAGCCCGCGCTGCCCTACCTCGACGTGCTGGCCGCCGCGCGGCGCCGCTTCGAGGTGCCGATCGCGGCGTACCAGGTCTCGGGCGAGTACGCGATGATCCGGGCCGCCGCGGAGCGGGGCTGGATCGACGGCGAGCGGGCCATGGACGAGTCCCTCGTCGCCATCAAACGCGCCGGCGCCGACTGGATCCTCACCTACGCGGCGATGGACGTCGCGGCGCGGCTGCCCGGCTAGGCCGACATGCCGCTCCGCTACAAGGTGGTCGAAACGGGCACGGTGACCGACGAGGAGATCGAGTCCATCCTCAACGAGTGGACGAGCCGCGGTTGGAGCTTCGACGGCATCCAGTTCGCGATGCGCGAATCCTCGAAGCGGCCCAGCATGGCCTTCATCACCTTCACGCGCGAGGACGAGGCGTCCGAGGGCTAGCGCCGCAGCGCGTAGGGCAGGACCGTCCGGAACAGATCCACCTGCGATTCGAGGCCGCGGCTCACGCCGGAGAGCAGGGCCAGCACCCGCCCCAGCAGCACGATGTGGCCGGGGACGCGGACGACGGGGTTCTCTCGGATCCGGTCCGGGAGCTCGCGGCCCATCCGCTCGCGCATGTCGCGCTGCAGGTACGAGCGCTGCTGGAACTCGATGGCGAGCTCGAGCACGAAGCGCGCGATCTCGCCCAGGGCCTCGGGGCGCCCGTCGCGCGTCTCGAAGCCCAGCTCGAGCAGCGCATCGGCCATGGCGTCGGCGTCGGTGCGGAACAGCGCGCCGGCGAAGGCCAACACCCCGTTGCGGAAGTGCGCCGGGAGCCGCTTGGTCAGCCCGAAGTCGACGAAGACCACCCGCGGCCCTCCCGACGCGCTTTGCTGCACCAGGATGTTCCCGGGGTGGGGGTCCGCGTGAAAGAAGCCGTGCACGAAGATCTGCTCGCAGTACGCCTCCACCAGGATCTGCGCCACGCGGTTCGTGTCGATGTCCGCCGCGCGCAGGCGGCGCAGGTCGCTGATCTTGATGCCGTCGACGTAGTCCATCACGAGCACACGCCGCGTCGTGTACGGCCAGTAGATGCGAGGAACCGCGACCTCGTCGCTCCCGTCGAAGAATTTCGCGACGGCCTGTGCGTTGCGGCCCTCGTTGACGAAGTCGAGCTCCCGGGGAACGTGGGTGGACAGCTCGTTGATCAGGGGCATGAGGTCGAAGTCCCGCTCCACGAAGCCGAGAGCGCGGAAGAGGAAGCGCAGGTTGGCGAGGTCGCCGCGCACGAGGCTCTCGATCTCGGGGTACTGGATCTTGACCGCCACGCGCTCGCCGCTCTGGAGGTGCGCTTCGTGGACCTGGGCGAGCGAG
>JAOTUO010000116.1 GCA_029863845.1 Myxococcales bacterium | reverse complement strand
AGACCTCCTGGATCGGCTCCACCTCGTCTTCGAGTGCCGCCAGGATCTCCTCGACGGGTGGATGGTCTCCGGCCTCGCGGCTCACGTAGCGGTAGGTCAAGTCTCCGCCGGGCCGGATCACGAACACGCCGCCCAGCTGCCAGGGATCGCCCTGCACGCCGGCCTGGCGAGAGCCCGAGCGGAGCGCTCGCAGGGCATGCAGCGGGAGCCTCGGCGAAAGCAGCTCGACCCGACCGCGCCGGAGGCCTGCGGCGCGATAGGCGCGCAGCTCCGGGTCGACCAGGAGCGGGCAGTCGAGCTCGAAGTCCTCGCGAAAAGCGGCGGCAAAGTTCGGGGCCCCGTTCCCGACGATGACGAGCTCGGCTCCTCGAGCGCGAATCTCGTCGATCCGGTCGCGCAACTGCGCGACCTGCTCGCGGCAGAACAGTCAGCCGAAGTGGCGGATGAACACCAGGACGATCGGCCGGTCCTGCCAGAATGTTCCGAGTTGTTCTCGGTCCCCCGTCCAATCGGAGAGCTCGATGCCCGAGAGCTTGCTTGCGATTCGCACGATGAAATTCCCAGTCTGCCGGTCGGCTCCAGTCCTGAGTCTACGCCGGGAAGAAAGCCGGCCACACCAGCGCGTCGAGAAACGCCGTCTGGAAGCAGAATGCCAGGCTCCCAACAACGGCCAGCTTATGCGCCAGCGAAGGCGGAGACGGCCGCACCGCTACGAGACCCGCCAGCAGCCCGAGCGAGCCGATCCCCACGGCGGCCAGCGTCAACCGGATGGCCCACCAGAGCCCGTCGCTCGGCGATTCGAGCATCGCGAAGGTGAGCGGCATCCACAGTGCCGACGGAAGCAGGATCAGCGCGTAGAGCGCGTTGAACGTGCCGAAGCCGAAGCAACTACCGCCGCTCGTCGTCGGCTTCAGGCGGTACATCAGGAAATACGTAAACGCGAAGTATCCCGCCGCGGCGAGGCACATGTTGACCGTGTAGACGGAGCGCAGTCGATCCGGAACGCCGCCCCAGAAGTCGCCAGTCTGTGCCGAGTAGGCGACCAGACAGTAGGCATAGCTTGCCAGAACGGCGGTGCCGCCGAAGAGGTTGATCCGAGCCATCGCGCGTCTTCGTGAGAGCATGTTGAAACCTCCGATGTCTCGTCTACCGGCTGGCGACCAGCCGTCTGCGCAGCGACTCGTCGAGCGGCTGGTCCCCAAGCCAGATGGCGAAGAGTGCCGACGAGAATTCCGCGCCCTCGATCACTCCGCGGCGGCGGCCATTGCGCGCCAGCTCCGTGCCGACTCCCGGAACGTACGTGAGCGCGTAGCGATCGCCGGGCTCGACGTCGTCGTAGAGGGTATTGAGCCGATCGATGGAGCCGCGGAGGCGCGCGAGGGTCACCGCGTCCACGTTGCGCGCGATGCCCTCGACCGTCGCCCGGGCGAAGGCCCCAGCGGGAATCGACCGCAGGTACTCGATCTCGAGACGCCGGGGGACGTCGTCGAGGACCCGGTCCGGCGCCACGCCTTCGCCGAGGTAGAGCGCGGCCACGTACCCCTTGATGAAGATGCGGTATCGGAATACGCCGGCGCCGTTGAGGCGCAACCGCGTCCCGTTCCACTCGGTGTGGTCCGCGAAATCCACGCCTTCGACCGTTGCGGCGCCCGCCGGCGCGGCGGAAGCCCAGGTAAGCGCCAGGCCCATGGCGATGGCTCTGCGAATGCCCATGGCTGCGTAGGGTTGTGCAGAATAGCCATAATGTCAAGATATAACCTATACAATTTATTGCCCTCGAATGAGGCGAAATTGGATATAATAGTGAGATATTAAAGGAGCTTAAATTCTATTATTGCGTACTTCGTGACCTCTCAAAATACCATGAGAACCTAGACATTTTTCTCAATTTGTATAAGTTTTCCTCATGGCCAAGCCCCATGTCCCCGAGACGACCTACCCCCTGCGCGCCGCGGTGCGGCTCACCGGGCTGTCGCCGGAGCTGCTACGAGCCTGGGAGCGCCGCTACGGCGTGGTCGAGCCGCTCCGCACGGCCGGTGGAACGCGTCGTTACCGGGCCTTGGACCTCGAACGACTGCGGCTGTTGAAGGCCGCCGTGGATGCGGGACATCGCATCGGTCGGGTAACGCGCCTGGATCCAACCGAGCTCGCGCGCCGCGTGGCCGTGGCCGAGACGCCTTCCGAAACCGGACTGGAAGCGGTGCTCTCGGCCCTCGAGCGGCTCGACCCGGACGCGGCCCAGCGTCTGCTGTCGCTACAGCTCTCCGCAATGGGGCCGGTCCGCTTCGCCCGCGAGTTCGCGCTCCCGCTCGTTCGCGAGATCGGCGAGCGCTGGGCCACCGAACGGATGGGCATCGCCTCGGAGCACCTGGCCACCGGCGTGCTGCGCTCGATGCTCGGTTCGGCACTGACGCCGACCGCCGCCTCGCGCCTGGGTCCGAGAATCGTCTTCGCCACGACCACCGGCGAGCGTCACGAGCTCGGGCTGCAGATGGCGGCGCTGACGGCCATGGGTGCCGGCGCGAACCCGATCTACCTGGGCGCCGAGCTGCCCGTCGAGGACCTGCTGGGAGCGGTGGAGGACGTGGGGGCTGCGGTCCTGGCGCTGAGCCTGGTCACCACGCCCGCGGGCCAGGCCGGACACGCGATCGGGGCGCTCCGCGTCGGCCTTCCGGACGCGGTCCGCCTCTGGATCGGCGGCGCCGGAGCCGGCGTAGTCGATCTGATCCCAGGGGTAGAGCGGATCGGGAGCCTCGAGGACCTCGAGCAGCGCGTTGCCCTCCTCGGCTTCGAGCAGCGGGGCACCCGGTGAGGGTCCGCGGAGACGCAGGGGGATTCTGCGGGCCCCGATGAACGACGCGTGGCAGATCCGGGTCTTCTCCGACGGCGCACGTGCAGGCCGGTAGCTCCTATCGAATGAGCCAAGCGCCCTTCGGCTATTCTGTCGCTTTGGCGATCGCGGCACCGTCGTCCCGGCGGAGCCCGTAAGGCTGGAGGCGCATGCGGGCTCGGGCGAAATGGGCGCTGGCGCTGGCCGTGATCGCAGCTGCGGGGGCGCTGGCCGCGAGCCGCCTGCTGCCGTTCGAAGCGTCCGATCCCGCGCAGGCCGGGCCGAAGTACAAGGACGTGACCGCCGAGCGCGGAGCGTTTCGCGTCGCAGTCACGGCCAACGGGCTGGTCCGACCCATCGACCGCATCGAGCTCAAGTCGAAGGCCAGCGGCGAGGTGATCCGGCTGCCCATCGAGGTGGGCGACCGCGTCGAGAAGGGGGCGCTGATCGCGCAGCTCGACCAGGTCGAGGAGCGGGCGGCGCTGGCGCAGGCCGGAGCGGATCTCGAAATCGCGCGGGCGCAGCTCGACCTGGCGGAGAAGAACTTCGCCCGGCGCCAGCAGCTGTTCAGCAGCAACGTCATCTCGAAGGAGGTGCAGGACCAGACCGAGCTCGACCTGGCGGTGGCGCGCAGCAAGCGGGTGCAGGCCGACACATCTCTCGAGCGCGCCCGGGATCGGCTGGAGGACACGGTGATCACGGCGCCCGTGGCAGGCGTGATCCTCCAGAAGTACGTGGAGAGCGGGCAGATCATCGCCTCCGGCGTCTCCAACGTCGGCGGCGGCACCCCCATCGCCGACATCGCCGACATGGGCAACGTCTACGTCGAAGCCGGCATCGACGAGATCGACATCGGCAAGATCGCCGTGGGGCAGAAGGCGGCGATCCGGGCCGAAGCCTACCCGGAGAACCGCTACGAAGGCCAGATCGTGCGCATCGCTCCCGAGGCACGGGTGGAGCAGAACGTCACGCTCTTCGACGTGGTGGTCCAGGTCGCGAACAGCGACGCCAATCTCAAGTCGGGCATGAACACGACGGTGGAAATCGTCATCGTCGACGAGCCGGACGTGCTGACGATCCCGGTGGCGGCGCTGCGAAGGGATCGCGACCGCCCCGGCGGGTCGGCCGTCGCGGTGTTGGTGAAGCAGGGCAACGACTACGTGGTGCGCGAGATCCGAACCGGCCGCAGCGACCACCGCGTGGTCGAGGTGCTGGAGGGTCTGGCGGACGGCGCGGTGCTCGGCATTCCCATGGCCTCGCGCCTGAAGGAGGAGAACGACCTCATGAACGCCCGCATGCGCGAGAGGCAGAGCTTCGGCAGCAGCGACCGCGAGAGCCGGCAACCGAGTGACAAGGGAGGCTAGGGCCCGTGGTCGTGCTGGAGAACATCAGGATCGCCTTCCAGAGCCTGCTGGCGAATCCGCTGCGCTCGCTCTTGACGCTGATCGGGATCGCGGTCGGAATCGGCGCCGTCCTGCACGTCGTCAGCCTGGGCGAGCTCACGCAGCGCCGCATCAACGAGCAGCTCGAGACGATGGGGAGCAACGTACTGCTGATCCGGCCCGGCTATTCCCGCATGCGGGGTGTGCGCACGGCGGAGAACGTCACGACGCTGACCTGGGACGACGCGCGGCAGCTCGAGCACGAGTCCGCGGTGCTCCTGGCGGCCGTGCCGACCTACAGCGGCCAGGGAAGTGCCGAGCACCGCGACCGGAACTGGCAGACCCGGGTGACGGGGACGACCGCCGCCTACTTCGACATCAACGCCGAGGTGCTGGCGGCGGGTCGCGCGTTCAGCGAGCGGGAGGTCGCGCAGCGCTCGCGGGTGGCGGTCCTCGGAGACACGGTCTGGCAGGAGCTCGCCGACCGCGGGAACCCGGTGGGCCTGGAGATCCTGGTCAACTCACAGCGCTTCGAGGTGATCGGCGCTCTCGAGGCCAAGGGAGAGGGTTGGCACAACCCCGACGACCAGATTTTCGTGCCGCTCACGACGGCGCAGGAGCGTCTCTACGGCGTCGATCAGCTGTCGAGCATCCTGGCGCGGATGCGCGACGGCGGCGATTTCGACGAGGCCCTCTTCGACATCGAGACGATCCTGCGCCGCAGCCACCGGCTGCGCGAAGACCAGGACAACGACTTCAGCGTGCGCCGGCAGGATTTCTTCCTATCGGCGATCCAGGACACGAACCGCGAGATTGCGAACTTCGTCGTCGTGATCGCGCTCGTCTCACTGCTGGTCGGCGGCCTGGGCATCGCCAACGTCATGCTGGTCTCCGTAACCGAGCGCACGCGCGAGATCGGAATCCGCCGGTCGCTGGGAGCCAACCGCTTCCACGTGCTCGTCCAGTTCCTGACGGAGGCCGTGATGCTCGGCATCGTCGGCGGCCTGTTCGGGGTCGTGGGCGGGTCCGTCTTCAACCGGATCCAGATTGGCGCAGACGCCGTCACGGCCTGGGTCTGGGTGGGCTACAGCTTCGCCATCTGCGCCGGGATCGGGGCGATCGCGGGCGTGTACCCGGCGGTCCAGGGGGCCAACAAGGACGTGATCGAAGCACTGCGGTACGAGTAGAGCGCATGCTGATCCGACTTCGCTCCGTGACCCGCACCTACCGCATGGGCAGCGTCGACGTGCACGCCCTGCGCGGCGTTGACATCGACATCGAAGCGAACGAGTACGTCGCGATCATGGGGCCGTCGGGCTCGGGCAAGTCGACCCTGATGAACATCCTGGGCTGCCTCGACACGCCGACGAGCGGCGATTTCCAGCTCGATGGGCGGGACGTCTCCGGCCTGAGCGACGCCCAGCTGTCGAAGTTGCGGAACGCCTTCGTGGGCTTCGTCTTCCAGACCTTCAACCTGTTGCCGCGGGCCACGGCGCTGCACAACGTGGAGATGCCGCTGATCTACGCCGGAGTCCGCCACGCGCGCCGCCGGGAGCGGGCCCGGGCGGCGCTCGCCCGCGTGGGGCTGGCCGATCGCATGCAACACCGGCCCAACGAGATGTCCGGCGGTCAGCGCCAGCGCGTCGCCATCGCCCGAGCGCTGGTCAACGATCCGGCCCTGATCCTGGCCGACGAGCCCACCGGAAATCTCGACAGCGACACCGGTCGGGAGATCATGAGCGTGCTGGATACGCTGCACGCGGAGGGGCACACGATCCTGCTCGTGACCCACGAAACCTACATCGCGGAGCACGCCCGCCGCAGGATCCATTTGCGCGACGGGCGGATCCAGGCCACCTGACGCCCTGGCGCGTGCGAGCCGTCAGCCGAGTTTGGACCAATTGCGGGGCTAACTGTCCAAGAACTTCTGACGACGTACACGGGAACCTCCCGCCGCGGCCGAATCACCGCTCCGTCGTCTCGGGTAGCGTGGCGATCTCACTCCAGTATTCGTCGAAGCACTTCATGGCTTCGACCAGGCCTTGATACGTGTTCGGCTTGGTAATGTACGAGCTCGCCCCTCGGTCGTAGCTGAGTTCGATATCTTCCTCCACGTTTGACGTGGTAAGCACCACGATCGGAATGCCCCGAATCTCCGGGTGGGTCTTTATCTCCTCGAGCGCCGCGTGTCCGTCCTTCTTCGGCATGTTCAGGTCCAGCAGGATTATGCCGGGTCGCGGTGACGTCAGCGGATCGGCGTATTTTTCACGGCGCATCAGATAATCCATCAGCTCCTCGCCATCTCCAACGAAGCGCAGATCACTGACCCCTCGGCTCGCTTCCAACGCCTTCCTCGTCATCATGCAATCTTCCGGATCATCATCGGCCATCAGAATCGTCATGCCTTCTGTAGCTCCATCCATTTCAATTCATCTCCTTGCCGTGTACGACGGGTAGTGTGACGATAAACGTCGAGCCTTGTCCCGGCGTGCTCTGGGCGGAAATCTCTCCGCCATGACGCTCGACGATCTTGCGGCAGATGGCCAAGCCTATGCCCGTTCCCTCGTGTTGGCCGCGCCCGCCCAGGCGCTGAAAAGGAGCAAAGATTCTGTCGAGGTACTTTTCGTCGAATCCGACACCACTGTCTTCTACAATGACTCGACAAGACTTCGCGACTGGTGAGTTCCCCCTGAGGCGTCCTTTCCGAACGCCGAGGAGTTCGCCATGGATCTTGACAACTGGCGCTTCGTCCGGCCGGTGGAACTTCAAAGCATTGTCGATGAGGTTTTGCAGCAACTGACGCATTTGCAGGGGATTGGCTTCAATGGTCGGCAACTCGCCCACGCGCAGCCGCCCGCCTACCTGCTCGATTCGCACCTCCAGATCGGATACCGCGTTTCGTGTCACGGCAGCGAGATCGACCGGAACGAAGCGTTGCGCGCTGCTCCCAATCCGAGCCAACGCTAGCAGATCGCTGATCAGGCTCTGCATCCGTTTTGTTGAATTCCGCATCCGCTCCAGGTAATCCCGCCCCTCATCGCCGAGCGCCTCCCCGCACTCGATCTTCAGCTGTTCCCCAAAGAACTGGATCTTGCGTAGCGGCTCCTGGAGATCGTGAGCAGCGATGGTGGCGAACTGTTGCAGATCGGCATTGGAACGCGCCAGTTCCCGCGCCTGGCGTGCCAGCACCGCCGCGGTCCGCCTGCGATCGGTGATGTCCTCGATGGCCAGCAGGATGAGCCACGGGGCGCCGCTCGTTCGCTCGAGTCGGCGCCCATTGAGCAGCATCGTCTTGTGGCCAATTGTGGGGAACTCGTGGTCGACTTCGAAATCCTCGAAATGTGTGTTCACGGGGATGATCGTTTGCAGCAGATCCCGCAGTCTGGGAATGTCCCACTGATGGCCCCCCAGCTCGTAGATGAGGCGGCCCTCGGTCTCCTCTCGCCTGACCTGGAAGGTTTGATAGAAGGATCGATTCGCCGAGAGGATCCGTTGGCTCGCGTCGAGAACCAGCACCGGCTCTCGCAACGTATCCACCACGCCCTGGGCGTAGATCCAGGACTCTTCGATCACCTGCCCCGCGCGCCCAGGCTCGGCGATGTACTCATTGCCTCTCAAGGCCGAACACCTCCCGCGAATTGGATGCGGCGCGGCCGACTAGGGAAGAAGCAGCGAACGGGAGGGCGACCGCGCGGGAACTCCGGACCGGCCACTCGACTTGCGCGGCGAGCTCGCCCCCTTCCGAGTCGTGGCGCGCGCCCTTCTCCGCCGACGCAGGGCGGGGAAGAGAAGTGTGAACTCGGTTCCCCGACCGGGTGAACTCTCCACCTTGATCGCGCCGCCGCTTCCGCGCACGATTCCGAGCGTCGCCGCAAGGCCGAGGCCGCGTCCGGCGCGTTTCGTAGTGAAGAACGGGTCGAAGATCCTGGCCATGGTCGCCCGGTCTATCGAGCAGCCCGCGGTCCGGACCTTGAGAAATACGTACTTCCCTTCGGGAAGATCGTAGTCCGAGTGGGTCGTGGCGAGAAAGTCGCGGTCCACCTGCATCGATCCCGTCGCCACGAAAATGGCTCCCAGCTTGTCGCCGAGAGCCTCCGAAGCGTTGATGACGAGGTTCGTCAACACCTGGCGGATCTCGGCCGCCTCGCCCTCCGCACGGGGAAGACCCCCCGGGAGTTCGAAGTTCAAGACGACGTTGTCCGGGATCATCACCTCGAGGAAAGCCGACGCTGCACCGACCACGGCCGACAGGTCGAGCGGTCCGCGCGTTGCTTCGCCGCCCCAGGCGTACGTCCGCATCCCGCTAGTCAGCTGCGTCGCATCACGTGTCGCCTTCCGGATCTCCAGCAGGCTGCTCTTGACACCATCCACACCCGATGACAGCCCGAGATCGCCCAGGGCGATATCGGTTCTCTCCAAAATCAACCCCAGCTGCCGCTCCAAGCCCCAGGCAACGCCGCCGGCCAGAACACCCAGGCTCTCGCGCTTCAGGGCTTGCAGCAGACGCTCCTGAAGCCGCTCGTTCTCTTGCCTCGCCCTTTGGCGCTCGATCCCATACCGGATGGCGCGGCTTAGCAGCGACCCATTCAACTCGCTCTTGACGAGGTAATCCTGCGCTCCCGCCTGGAGGGCGCGCAGCGCCGTGTCGTCGTCCCCATTCATCGTGAACACCACGATCGGAACCTCGGAGTCCCGCTCCCGCACGCGTACCACCGTATCGACGCCCTGGCTGTCCGGAAGGTCGAGGTCCAGGAGAAGGACATCGGTGTTCCTCTTCCCCAGACGATTCAAACCCTCCTCGAGCGCAGCGGTGTGCTCGAGCGTGAACGGACGGAAAGGCTCGAAAGACCTCTCCAAGCTTTGTTCGACGATGATGACGTCCTCGGGATCGTCCTCGATCAAGAGAACATGAACGTTGCGATCCTTCATCCCCATCCCTTCCGAATGCATCCAGTCGCCATCGGACTCCGAATTGTTGGAGACGAGTTCTCTTCCCTCTTTGCGTTGCATGGCGATTCCCTGGACACACCCCGGGGCTTCGCGCGGAACCGTCCGCGCACCTTCCGTGCGAATCATCTGTACGAACAGGACCCCTTGGGTGGGGCTGCCAGTGGGCGGGTTCTCGACAGCAGCGTCCCTGAGGGCTGGCCTGCTGGAGAGGCTGGGGGGTGGGGTCCCTCTAGCTCCGGAACGCTTGCCAGGCTTGTCTAGCGCCTGCCGACTCGTAGCCTCAGTGATACGGAGTCTAACCTCGGGCTGCCCCTTTGCAAGTCCTCGCCCCTCAAAGGGGGCTCATGACGATGGCTTGCCGGAGCGAAGGAACGCCAGGTACTTGAGGAGCTCTTCTTCTTCCTCGGCGGTCAGATCGTCGATCGCGAAGGCAGCCAACCTTCTCCGGCGCCCACCCGCGTTACCCTCGGACGGCAACAAATAGCCAGCCTTCTCCATCAACGCCTCGTAAGGCACGACGTAGACCGCTGCCAGGCTGTGCAGCACGTGGGGCGAGGGCTTCTGGATCTTCCCCTTCTCCAGCTGGCTCAGGTAGGCGTTCGAGACCGCCTTGTCCGTGGCCTCTTCGACCTGCCGGAGTGAGAGCCCCTTCGCAACACGCAGATCGGCCAGGAGGCCGCCGAGTTCGTTGGGCGGCCCGACGACCTCAGAAGGCTCCCGCGCGGGCCGGGGTCGGCTGCTGCGACGGGCCATGCGCCGCAGTATCGCGAATCTGCGTACTCCATCAAGCGTTTCGTGTCGTTGCTTGCGATATTTTTTTTGCGTGCTATTCTTAGCAACGCAGTGGATGCTCGCTGCAGAAACCCCGCAGCCCGCTCCAGCGGGGCTGCGACGACGAGAGATCGCGTGCGTAAAACTCCGAGCCTTTTCGGGGACAGCGGGAGATACGCTCACTTCGGGTGCAGCGAGGGTCTCGACAACGCGGCCCCCGTCTCGACGCCGGCTAGTCCCGGGTGAGTGCGTCGAGCACAGAAAGTAAGAACTGATCGAGCAGGCCCCGTCAAGCGGAGGCCACTGAGGGAGAATCAAGCCATGAAGGTGAGACCGTTGCACGACCGAATCCTCGTGAGACGCATCGAGGGAGAGGAGAAGACCAAGAGTGGACTCATCATCCCCGACACCGCCAAGGAGAAGCCCATGGAGGGCAAGGTCATCGCGGTGGGCGAAGGGAAGGTCAATGAAGATGGCACGCTGCGTCCGCTCGACGTGCACAAGGGTGACCGGGTGCTCTTTAGCAAGTACTCCGGCACCGAAATCCAGATCCTGGACCACGAACATCTGATCATTCGCGAGGACGACGTTCTCGCGGTGCTCGAGTAGGAGGAACGAATCATGTCAGCGAAAGAGATCCGGTATGCACAGGACGCCCGGGAGCGTCTGTTGCGTGGCGTCGACCAGCTCGCCCACGCGGTGCGCGTGACGCTGGGCCCGAGGGGCCGCAACGTCATGCTCGAGAAGAGCTGGGGATCTCCCACCATCACCAAGGACGGCGTCACGGTGGCGAAGGAGATCGAGCTCGAGGATCACTTCGAGAATCTCGGTGCGAAGATGGTGCGCGAGGTGGCGAGCAAGACCTCCGACGTGGCGGGCGACGGCACGACCACCGCCACGGTGCTCGCGCAGGCCATTCTCCGCGAGGGGACCAAGATGGTCGCCGCCGGGATGAACCCCATGGAGCTCAAGCGCGGGATCGACAAGGCGGTGGCGGTGCTCGTTGAGGACCTCGGCAAGCAGTCGAAGAAGACGCGCACGGGCGAGGAGATCGCCCAGGTGGGGACGATCTCCGCAAACGGCGATGAGACGATTGGGAAGATCCTCGCCGAGGCGATGGAGAAGGTCGGCAAGGAGGGCGTGATCACCGTCGAGGAGGCCAAGGTCATGGAGACCACCCTCGAAGTAGTCGAGGGCATGCAGTTCGACCGAGGCTACCTCTCGCCCTACTTCGTGACCGACGCCGAGAGCATGGAGGTGGTCCTCGAGGATGCGCTGGTTCTCCTTCACGAAAAGAAGATCAGCGGCATGAAGGACCTCCTGCCGCTCCTCGAGCAGGTCTCGAAGGAGGGCAAGCCCATCCTGATCGTGGCCGAGGATCTCGAGGGAGAGGCGTTGGCGACCCTCGTCGTGAACAAGATCCGGGGCACGCTGCAGTGTGCGGCCGTGAAGGCGCCCGGCTTCGGCGATCGCCGCAGGGCGACGCTCGAGGACATGGCGATCCTGACGGGCAGTCGGGTGATCGCCGAGGAGCTCGGCCTCAAGCTCGAGAACGTGACGCTCAAGGACCTGGGTCGTGTCAAGAAGGTCGTGATCACCAAGGACGACACGACGCTCATCGAAGGCGCGGGCTCGAAGAAGGACATCGGGGGCCGCTGCAACGAGATCCGCAAGCAGATCGAGGCGACCACCTCGGACTACGACCGGGAGAAGCTCCAGGAGCGGCTGGCGAAGCTCGCCGGCGGCGTAGCGGTGCTCAAGGT
>JAOTUO010000411.1 GCA_029863845.1 Myxococcales bacterium | reverse complement strand
GCCCAGGATGGCGCTGGCCGACATCCCGAAGTGCCCGAGCCAGCCGGCGAAGCGGGCGTGGATGATGGCGAGATACACGAAGAGGGTGATCAGCGACCAGGTCTCCTTCGGGTCCCATCCCCAGTAACGGCCCCAGCTCTCGTTGGCCCAGACGGCTCCGAAGATGATGCCCGCGGCCAGGAAGAGGAGCCCGATCTGCAGGGTCCGGTGCAGGATCCCGGAGAGCGCGCCGAGCAGGTCCTGCTTCTGCCCCTGGAACACCGCGACGAAGAGCATCACGTGCCCGAGCACCATGGCGACGGCCAGGGCCGAGTAGGAGAGCATGATCGTCATCACGTGGATGGAGAGCCAGGAGGTGTGGGCGAGCACGGGCACGAGGGGATTGATGGCTGAGTCGATCGGCAGGTTCTCCGCGAAGGCCAGGCACAGGAAGCCCATCACTGCGGCGGCGAGCGCGACGAAGCGCTTGCGGGTGATGGCTTCCGAGATCAAGCCCAGCGCGATCGCGCCCCAGCCCATGAAGACCAGCGACTCGTACATGTCCGACACCGGTGCGCGTTCGGCGATGGCCCAACGGATTCCGATCCCGATCGTGTGGCAGACGAAGCCCGCGCCGATGAGCAGCGTGCCCGCGGCGTAGCCCCACGGGCGCGCGCTGAAGCCCAGCATCATCACGAGCAGGAACCCCGCGAGGTAGAGCTTCCAGGCCTTGCCGAAGGCGTTGAAGGCCTCGTAGAAGAGCTCGAGGTCGATCCGGGAGGCGGAGGGGTAGACGGCCGGGTTCAAGTCGCGCAGCGCGCCCGCCAGGCTTCGGGCTTCCCGGCGGAAGTCCTCTCCGTTCCGGCCCGTGTAGGCGGCGGCGAGCCGCAGGCTGCCGTCGTAGATCGCCCTCTGGGCCGGGTCCGGGGCATCCCGCAGGCTCTGCGTCGGGCGCCAGCTCCCGCTCTCGTCGGGCAGCGGAACGACCGTGAGCGCCCAGCCGGAAATCAGACCCGCCATCCGGTCCAGCTTCCCGAAGGCCGCGAGGGCATCGGCTTCCAGGCGGCTCGGCTCCAGATCCTGACTGTGCTTCTGCCGGGCCTGCTCGACCAGGGTCCGCAGCCGCGGATTGCCCATCAGCGCGCTGACCGCGAAGCGCTTCTCGTCGGCAGGAAGGCCCAGCGCCGCCTTCAGCTCGAGGCTGTCGATGCGGACGTAGCGGCGGTTGGCGAAGTCCCGTGAATCGAGCGTGTAGCCCCAGAGGATCTCGAGCGCGCTCAGGCCGTCGAAGCGTTCGCGGCCCGTGACGGCCAGCACCGTCTCGTTCGCAAAGGTCAACAGCGGCTTCACCCGGCCGTCGGCCAGGATCGCCCAGCTCCCCGTCTCCTCGATCGGGAGCTCGGACGCCGCCGCATCGGCGGGCAGCGCCGCCGGGAAGGCGAGGCCCGCCAGCGCCGCGAGCAGCAGGCCGGAGCGGGCCGGCAGGCCGGAGCGCTTTGCTCGGTGCGCAACGGCGTCACTCGTCGGCGGCCGGACGCCGCGCAGGCCCCAGGCGATGCCCACGATGATCAGGGCGAACGAGGCGTAGACGAGCGGCACGCCCGGGTCGTAGGTCACGGTGAGGACGGTCGCGTCCGGCCCGCCTTGCCGACCCAGCTGGTAGCTGCTCTGAAAGAGCCGGAAGCCCGCCACGTCCAGGGGCCGGTTCATGGAGATCACCTCCGTACGCGACGGAAGATCCGGGGCACCCGGCTTGACCAGGACGTGGCTCCGGTACTCCGAGGGCCGGCTCGAACCGGGATGGCGAATCAGCGCGAACTCCTCGAGGGCGACGGCGAACGGCAGGGAACGCGTCTGGGAAGCGAAGGCCAGCTCGAGGTCGCCGCCCCCGTCGAGACTCGCCGTCTGCGCCCGGCTACCCCGGCGCAGCCACAGGGATTGGTGCTCGCCGTTCAGGCGGGCCGCGACGCGCACGTAGGACGCTCCGCTCTCCCTGCCGTCGGGGGAGGCGTGGACGTCGAGCTCGGGCCGCGCGCTCTCGAGCAGGCGAAGCAACCGGAAATCGAGACCGAAGGCATCCAGCGCCAGGGTCTGTCCCACCGCGATGGACTCCACCGGCTGCGGAACGCCCGCATCGCGGATCTGGAGGCGGAGCTGCCGGTCGGCCCCGAGCAGGATCGCGACTCGCGGCTTGGCGGACGCGGCCGTGGCGGCCAGGCTCACGGCGGCGACGGCTGGGTGCTTCGGGTCGCGGCCGCGGATCGCGTTGAACTGGGGGAACTTGGCGAAGACCGTGTGGATCTCGGTGCCGTGCTCGGACCGGATCTCCACGATGGCCGCCGGATTCTTCGGCAGCGTGGAGACGTCGGTGAGCTTCCCGTCCACGATCCGGGCGTCCCGGAAGAACTGCCGCACCTCGGCGACCACTGCGGGCCCGCACCCGACCTCACGGCCCAGCTCTGCGGGTAGCGAGATGCGCACCGGGGCGCCGCCGGCGGTCGGAGCGATCACCACCTCGGCGACGGCCGACTCCCCGCTCGCGCTGAGATCCGCGAGCGCGTCCTCCGGCTCGCCGAGCCGGAACTCGATCTCGATGGGGCCGAGGTCCTTGTGGCCGTAGAGCGGGTCGCCGGCGATCAGCCACCGCTGAACCTGCTCGTCGCCGCGGCTGACCA
>JAOTUO010000410.1 GCA_029863845.1 Myxococcales bacterium | reverse complement strand
GGGGTGAGAGTGGCCAGCCAGCGCGCGGTGGGTCGATCGGAGTACGTGCTTCCGCGGCGGCGGATGGCCGAGCGCCTCACCGGGCCCGGGGACGCGAGCCAGCGCGTCTTCGAAGCCTTGGCCGCGGTGCCGCGCCATCTTCTCGTCCCCGAGGCCCTGCGCGGCGACGCCTACCGCGACGTGGCGCTACCGATCGGCGACGGCCAGACCATCTCGGCGCCCGGCGTGGTGGCCGCCATGACGGCCGCTCTCGATCTGCGGGGGCACGAGACGGTGCTCGAGATCGGCACCGGCTCCGGCTACCAGGCGGCGATCCTGTCGCGCCTGGCCGCGCGCGTCGTCTCGATCGAGCGCGTTCCGCGCCTGGCCGCGCGCGCGCGCAGCGCCCTGGATCGCCTCGGCGTCACGAACGTGGTCGTGTACCTGGGCGACGGCTCCCTCGGCCGCCCGGCGGAGGCGCCCTACGACGGGATCCTGATCACCGCCGGTGGCCCCGAGGTGCCGCGGCCGCTGCTCGAGCAGCTCGCGCCGGAAGGCCGGCTGGTGGGTCCCGTCGGCCCCCGCGAGGCGCAGCGCCTGCTCCGGGTGCGGCGCACGCGCGACGGTCGCGAGGTGCGCGAGCTGATCGGCCACTGCCGCTTCGTCGACCTCGTGGGTGCGCACGGATGGGCGCGCTGAGAGGTGCGACCATCGTAGGGCTCTTCGCGGGGGCTCTGCTCGCGCTGGCGGGCTGCGCCTCCTCGTCGGGAGGCGGCGTCACCCACACCGTGGAGCCGGGCGAGACCCTCTACCGCATCTCTCGCTACTACGAGGTCCCGCTGGACCGGGTGATCCGCACGAACCGCATCGACGACGTGGCGTCCGTCCCCGTCGGCAGGAAGCTCTGGATCCCCGGCGCGCGCAAGGCGAGCGCCGCGCACCCGCTCCCCCTTGTCGTGAGCGCTCCCGCGTCGGTGGGCGCCTACGGCGGACGGCGCGAGACGGGCCTGGACCTGGCGTGGCCCCTCCGAGGACGCCTGAGCTCACGCTTCGGCCGGCGCCGGGGACGGCCCCACGAGGGCATCGACATCCCCGCCCGGCGCGGCACGCCGATCCGCGCCGCCGAGTCCGGGCGCGTGATCCACAGCGGAGGCGGACTCGGCGACTACGGCCAGGTCGTCATCGTGAAGCACTCCGGTCCGTACAAGACCGTCTACGCCCACAACCGGAAGAATCGCGTGCGCAAGGGCGAGTTCGTCGAGAAGGGCGAGATCATCGCCGAGGTCGGGGCGACCGGCAACGCGAGCGGTCCGCACCTTCACTTCGAGGTCCGCCGGGCCGCGAAGCCCGTCGATCCGCTCCTCTACCTGCCCTGAGCCCGGCCCGTCGAGCGCCCGGAGTGGGGGGGGCCGCGGCGGCGGGCCGGTGGCGCGGCCTGGGCGGAGACGAGTAGCGCCCGGTGGAGAAGGCACAGCTTCCTCACACCGGGCGCCTCGCCGTCTCCACGCTTCGCCGCGCACCGCGCGGACTGCCGGCGTGGAGGTTCCCGCACCCTTCGGCCGGGCAGGGACGCCCGTCCCGCGCGGATCGTCGCGTGCGCTGGGACCCGGCCGTTTCGTGACGGCCTGGTGCCGAGAGTGCACCGCCGCGCCGCCGGGAATGCTGGGCCCTCCTTGGACCGCCCGGCGCGCGGTGCGGGTCCGACGGCTGGCCCGCAAGAAAAGCCTACGTCCGCTGCGCGGCGGCTGTCAACACCAAAATGATGAGGCCGCGGCGACCGGGGGCACCCTCGGGGCTGCGTGGAGCGCGGCTCACTTCTTCAGCAAGCGTTGGAGCAAGCCGCGGCTCTTCTGCTCTCGCAGGCTGAGGATCCGGAGCTCCTGGAGCGCGGCGTGGCAGTCCGGCTTGATCCGTACGGCGCGCTCGAACATCTTGCGCGCGCGGTCCGGTGCATCGTTCGCCCGGAAGATGCGGCCGAGGTAGACGTAGGACGTCTCCCGGTTCGGCGAGAGCTTGATTCCCTTCGCGATGTGCTCGAGGGCCTCGCGCACCACGATCGGCTCCCTGGGGTTGGAGAGGTAGAGCGAGTATCCCAGGTGCGAGGTGTACTCCCCCTCCTTCGGATCGAGATGCGCCGACATTCCGAACGCCTCGACCGCCTGCTCGTACTTCTTCGCGCCGAGGAATACTTCTCCCTTCCGGAACCAGCTCTCCGCCTCGAAGGCGCGTGAGGCCGCATCCTTCTTCTCGCGAGCCTGCTCGTCCTCGCGACGCAGCGTGGCGTAGGCCCGGCGGGCGTCGCCGTCCGCGAGATGCGCGAAGGCCAGGTCGATCCGCTCGCGCGCCTGCGCGGCGAGGTCGGCGAGGCGCGGCGCCTTCGCCGGCACCTCGTCGAAGGGGACCGCCCCGAGGAGCCGTTCGTGGGCGGCTCGGACCTCCTCGTCGGACGACTGCTCGGTGACGCCGAGAACGCCGAAGTCGTCCTGCGCGGCGATGCGCTCACAGAGGTCGGAGAGGGCGGCCTCGATGCGCACGGATTCCGGGTCTTCGCGGGCGGGGGCCGCCACCGCGATGGCTCGCGTGCGCTCTGCGGCGGGCGGCGAGGGCGCCGGGGCCAGCGGCGAGGGCTCGAGCAACGGCGCCGACGGCTCCGCCGCCGGCGGCGAAGGCTCCAGGAACGACGCCGTAG
>JAOTUO010000115.1 GCA_029863845.1 Myxococcales bacterium | reverse complement strand
GGCGGGAGTCGATCGCTGCGGGTCGTCCCTACCTCGGCCTGTGTCTCGGCCTCCAGCTGCTGTTCGAGGCGAGCGACGAGCACGGATCGACCCGCGGCCTCGGACTGGTGCCGGGTCGCGTCGAGCGCTTTCCCGATCGCGACGCCTCCGGCGGGCTGCTGCGCGTCCCGCACATCGGATGGAACACGGTGCGCTTCTGCGGCGAGCACCCGATGCTGGAGGCGCTGCCCCGCGAGGACTGCTTCTACTTCGTCCACTCCTACCGCCCGGTGCCCGCGCGCCGGTCGCTGGCGGCGGGCTGGACCGACTACGGCGGCGAGTTCGCGTCGGCGGTCGCCTTCGGCAGCGTGTTTGCCGTCCAGTTCCACCCGGAGAAGAGCCAGTCTTCCGGAAAGCGGGTGCTGGACGCCTACGCAGGCTGGGTGGCGACGTGTCGCTGACGACGCGTGCGCCCGCGGGCGGCTGCGTCCTCGCCGTCGCCCTGCTCGCGTGCTCGAGCCCGGCGTCGGTCGTGAAGCAGCAGACGTTCACGGGGACGGGCGGCGCGCTCCGAAAGGTGGCGATGATGCCCCCGTACCCGCGGCCGGAGTTCGTGCGGGGGCCGTTGCCGGACAGCGTCGACGCGGGCACGGCAGCGGAGCTGGTGGGCCGCTTCCTGACCGAGGCGTTGGCGAAGCAGGGGATCGCGGTGGTCCCCCCCGGCGACCTGGCGCTCGCGTTCATGAGCGCCGGCCAGGTGGTGCCGAGGCTGGACCCGCGCGCTGCGGCGGAGATGGCGGCGCGGGAGTTCGGCGCCAGCGCGGTGCTCCTGAGCGAGGTGTGGCGCTACCGCAATCGCGGAGGCGAGGCGCTCGGCACGTCGGTCGCCGCGAGCGTGGCCTTCTCGGCCACGCTGTACGCGGCGCCGGACGGGGCGAAGCTCTGGACCGCCCGCTTCGACGAGACCCAGGAGTCGCTGATGGCCAACCCGCTCAAGGCCCTCCGCTACCCCGGAGGCGGAATGCGCTGGCTGAGCGCGGCCGAGTTCGCGCGCTGGGGCGCGGACGAGATGATCGCGGCCCTGCGCTGACGCTCGGGGTGACCCGGTGAACCGCTTCGAGCTGATTCCCGCGATCGACTTGCTGGACGGCCGCTGCGTGCGACTCAGCCAGGGGCGCTACGATCGCGCGACGGTCTACGGCGACGATCCCGCGGAGGTGGCGGCGCGCTTCGTGGCCCACGCGATTCCCCGCCTGCACGTGGTCGACCTCGACGGCGCGCGCAGCGGCCGGCCGGTCAACACCGCGGCGATCCGACGGATCGCCGAGCGCGCCGGAGCGGTTCCCGTGCAGCTGGGCGGTGGGCTGCGGACGCTCGCCGCCATCGAGGAGGCGCTGGCCACCGGCGTCGACCGCGTCGTGCTCGGAACCGCCGCGCTGCGCGACCCCGAGCTGGTGCGGGAGGGCGTCCGGCGCTTCCCCGGCCGCATCGTCGTCGGGATCGACGCCAAGGAGGGGTGCGTGGCCGTGGAGGGCTGGCTCGAGCAGAGCGTGACGACCGCGACGGAGCTCGCCCGGCGCTTCGAGGACGCCGGCGTGGCGGCGATCGTCCACACCGACATCGCCCGCGACGGAGAGCTCTCGGGCCCGAATCTCGACGCCAGCGCCGAGCTGGCCGCCTGCGTCGAGATCCCGGTGATCGTCTCGGGCGGGATCCGCTCGCAGGAGGACGTGTGCCGCGCCGCGTCATTGGCCGGCGGCGGGATCGCCGGCGCCATCGTCGGCCGCGCCCTCTACACGGGCGACGTCGATCTGGGCCGCGCTCTGGAGGAGCTGGGATGCTCCTGAAGCGCATCATCCCGTGCCTGGACGTCGACAAGGGACGCGTCGTCAAGGGCGTGCGCTACGTCGACCACGTCGACGCCGGCGACCCGGTCGAAGTCGCGCAGATGTACGATGCCCAGGAGGCGGACGAGATCACCTTCCTCGACATCACGGCGAGCCACGAGGGCCGGGGGATCCTGCTCGACGTCGTGACCCGCACCGCGGAGACGGTCTTCATGCCGCTGACCGTCGGCGGCGGCGTTCGCACGCTCCAGGACGTCCGCGACCTGCTCAACGCCGGCGCCGACAAGGTCTCGATCATGACGGCCGCCGTCGAGAATCCCGACCTGGTGGGCGAGGCCGCCGTCAAGATCGGCAGTGCCAACCTCGTCGTCGCCATCGACGCCCGACGTCGTACCGACGTGCCGCCCGAGCCAAAACGCGCGCAGCGAGCCGAAGGCGAGCGAAGCTCATTGAGCTGGGAGGTCTGCACCCACGGCGGCCGCCGCCCGACCGGGATCGACGCGGTGGCGTGGGCGGCCCGCATGGCCGAGGCCGGGGCCGGGGAGATCCTGCTCACCAGCATGGACCGCGACGGAACGAAGAGCGGATACGACCTCGCCCTCCTGCGCGCCGTGGCCGGAGCCGTGAGCGTGCCGATCATCGCCTCGGGCGGCGGCGGCAGCGCCGAGGACCTGGCGGCGGCGCTCGACGACGGTCCCGCGGGCGGGCATGCACAGGCGGCGCTCGCCGCTTCGATCTTCCATTTCCACGAGACGACGGTCGGCCGCGTGAAAGCGCGTCTGCGGGAGCTGGGCGTCGCCGTTCGCCCGCCCGCGCTTGAAGCTAAAAAGGGGCTGCGCTAGAGTGCAAATCTCGCGGGTAAGCGCGCCAAAGTTGTCGGTTTTCAAAGGTTTTTCGTTGTTCGTCAAGCGTGCCCCAAGCCATGAATCTTCGTCACGGGAGCTGGCGAGCGGCCACTAAACAGACGACCGCAGCGTGCGTCGGTGCGGTCGTCGCGTCTCGGGAGAGCGAAACTTGCCTGTCATCAAGGTGAGGGAAAACGAGCCCTTCGAAGTCGCGATGAAGCGATTCAAGAAGCAATGCGAGAAGGCCGGAATCCTGAGCGAGCTGAAGCGCCGCGAATACTACGACAAGCCCAGCATCCGCAAGAAGAAGAAGGCGGCTGCCGCTCGTAAGCGCGCGCTCAAGAAGCTGAGAAGGATGGCTCGCTAATCGGGAGTAGCAGGAGTTGGGCCGAATCCCCGACGAGCTGATCGACCAGATCCGTGATCGCGTCGACTTGGTCGATCTCGTGGGCCGCTTCGTCAGCCTGAAGAGATCCGGCCGCAGCCACAAGGGCCTGTGCCCCTTCCACAGCGAGAAGACTCCCTCCTTCAATGTCAATCCGGATCGCCAGGCCTTCTACTGCTTCGGCTGCCAGGAAGGTGGCAACGCCATCACATTCTTGATGAAGATCGAGAACCTGACCTTCCCGGAGGCCGCGCGCACGCTGGCACGCGAGTGCGGGATCGAGATCCCGGAGACTGGTGGCGGGGAGCCCGGGCTCTCGGAGCGTCTGCGCGCGGCAAACGAGCTGGCCCACTCCCACTACCGCAACGCTCTCTCGTCCACCGACAATCCCGCCGAGGCCTACCTGGCCTCGCGCGGTCTCGACGCCGCCACGATCGCCCGCTTCGAGATCGGGTATGCGCCGGACGGGTGGGACTTCATCACGCGCGCCCTCCAGGAGCGGGGGATCCCCGCCGACATCGGCGAGCGGGCGGGGCTCTTGGCACGTCGCGACTCGGGCGGTCACTACGACCGCCTGCGCGGCCGGGTAATCTTCCCGATCCGTGACGTGCGCGGGCGCGTGATGGGCTTCGGCGGTCGCGCGCTGCGATCCGACCAGGAGCCCAAGTACCTGAACACGCCCGAGAGCCCCATCTTCCGCAAGCGCGAATCCTTCTACGGCTTTCCCCACGCGCTCGAGCCCATCCGTCGCACGGGGCGGGCGGTCGTCGTCGAGGGGTACTTCGATCTGATCGCCCTCCACCGCGCGGGTGTCGAGGGCGTCGTCGCGACCTGCGGCACCGCGCTCACGCCCGATCACGCCCGCGGTCTCCGGCAGCGGAGCCGTCAGGTCGTGCTCCTCTTCGACGGCGACGAAGCCGGGCAGCGCGCGATGGAGCGTTCGCTGGAGATCCTGCTGCCGGAGGACCTGCGTGTGCGCGCGGCGCTGCTGCCCCCCGGCGAAGACCCCGACAGCTTCCTCGCCCGCGAGGGTGCGGAGGCGCTCTGCCGGCTCGTCGCCGAGGCGCCTTCGGCGCTGGACGCGGTGATCGACCGCGCCGGGGCCGGGGGCTGCAACACGCCGTGGGAGAAGGCCGACGCCGTCGCTGCCGTGGCCAGGCTGCTGGCGCTCGTTCCGGGGACCGTCGAGCGCCACGAATTCTGCGTGCGCCTCGCCTTCACGACGCGGACGGAGGTCCAGCACGTCGAGGATGCCGTGCGCGCCGCCGCGCGCGGCCAGGACGCCGCCGGCGCCATTCCGGTGGAGGTCCGGCGGGCCGGGCCGGAAGAGCGCATCCTGAACCAGCTGGCGCGCAGCCTGGTGGAGCATCCGCACCTGACGGCGGGCGTGGTGCGCGACGAGTTCCTGGCGCTGGCGCCCGCGTGCCCCGCCACCGAGGTCGTCGCCGCATTGATCGACTCCGCCGGCGCGGGGCGTCGCTTCGTCCTCGACGAGGTCGCCGAGCGCCTCGGCCCGGAGGCGTGCTCGCTGCTGCACTCGCTGGCCGCCGCCGACGACGTCCAGGAGGAGGCGGCGGCGCAGCGCACCCTGGAAGATACCCTCCGGCGGCTGCGCAAGGATCGCACGCGACGGGAGAGCCAGGAGATCACCCGGCGGATGCGCGCGTCGAACAGCGATGCCTACGCGCTGCTGCGCGAGAAGGAAGAGCAGCGGCGACGAGCCGCGCGCGAGTTCACCGACCGTCCCCCAGCGGGGTCGCAATCATGAAGCCGTAGGCCCGAGCCTGCGGCCAACGGACCCGGATCGCCGAGGAGTACCCCCCCATGGCTCACGACGTCCCCCGAGAACCGACCCCCTCCATTTCCAAGCCCTGCAGCCGCAAGCGCTCGGCCACCGCCGTGGCGGTGCGCAAGACGGGCAACGGCTCGTCCGCGGGCGCCGCGTGTGCCGCGCCGCGGGCGGCCCACGAGCACAAGACCGTGCGCCAGCTCCTGGACCGGGGACGGCGCCAGGGCTTCCTCACGGTCGAAGACGTGACGGTCTCCCTCGCGAACGACGGCGTCCCGCTGAGCGAGGCGAAGAGCCTGTTCGGCGAGCACGGGATCCGCGTGATCGATGCGCCGAAGAAGGAGGCGTCGCCGCGCCGCACGGCGCGCCGCAGCCCCGCGGTCGAGGAGGGCCCCACGAACGACCCGGTGCGGGTCTACCTGCGCGAGATGGGCCAGGTCTCCCTGCTCACGCGCGAGGGCGAGGTGGCCATCGCCAAGCGCATCGAGGCGGGCCAGCACGAGCGCGAGCTCGCCGTCCTCGGAACGCCCTTCGGCCTGCGGGAGGTCCTGCTGCTCGCGGAGCAGCTCAAGAAGAACACGATCGATCTGAAGCTCGTGCTCGACGGCCTCGACGACTTCGAGCCCGTGAGCACTCCGGAAGAGCGCCGCCACGACTTCTTCGTGAAGGCGACGCGGATCAAGCGGATCGACGCGGAGATCGCCAAGAAGCTGTCTTCCGCCGCGAACCGTCGGACCGGCGAGGAGGCCCGGCAGCGTCTGAGGGGCGAGACCAACGACCTCTTCTGCCAGGCCGTCGAGCTGCTGCGGGAGACTCGCTTCTCGAGCGCCCGCTTCAACGAGTTCACCGAAAGGCTCGTCGAGCTGGGCGCGGAGCTCGAGCGATTGCGCGCGCGGGCCGGCCGCATCACCACTTTTTTCGGGCTGAGCCCGGAGCGGTTCCGGGAGCAGGCGCGGCTCTCGACGCGGCGCAGCCGACGCGGAAAGGAGGCGCTGGAGGCGCTGGGCGGAGATCCGGCGCGGGTGGCCGAGACGCTCGAGGCCCTCGACCCCATCGAGCGGGCGATCCGGAAGATCGAGTCGGACCATCGGATGCCGCGGGCCGAGTTCGCCGCCGCGCTCGAGCGGCTCGCCATCGCCACGGCGCGCGCCCTCAACGCCAAGAGCGAGCTCGTCGAGGCCAACCTGCGCCTGGTGGTGTCGATCGCCAAGAAGTACACGAACCGCGGGCTGCAATTCCTGGACCTGATCCAGGAGGGCAACATCGGCCTCATGAAGGCCGTCGACAAGTTCGAGTACCAGCGGGGCTACAAGTTCTCGACCTACGCCACCTGGTGGATCCGCCAGGCCATCACCCGCGCCATCGCCGACCAGGCCCGCACGATCCGGATCCCCGTGCACATGATCGAGACCATCAACAAGCTCGTGCGCGCCACCCGCTTCCTGATCCAGATGCTGGGCCGCGAGCCGACGCCCGAGGAGCTGAGCGTGCGGATGGAGCTGCCGGTGGACAAGGTGCGCATGGTGCTGAAGATCGCGAAGGAGCCCATCAGCCTCGAGACGCCCGTCGGCGAGGAGGACGACAGCCATCTCGGCGACTTCATCGAGGACCGGAGCGCGGTGAATCCGCAGGACGCAATCCTCGAGGCCAACCTGGCCGAGAATACGCGCAAGGTGCTGAGCACCCTTTCGCCCCGCGAGGAGCAGGTGCTCAAGATGCGCTTCGGCATCGGCGAGAAGGCGAACCACACCCTCGAGGAAGTCGGTCAGGACTTCGACGTGACGCGCGAGCGCATCCGTCAGATCGAGGCCAAGGCCCTGCGCAAGCTGCGCCATCCGAGCCGCAGCCGCATCCTCAAGAACTTCGTCGAGAGTTAGCGGACGCGCCCCGTCACTCGAGGTCGGGCGGCGTGACCTGCTCGATCCAGCGCGCGTAATCGCCCGCGTAGCCCACCGTGCGCTGGCGCTCCTGCACGCGGGCGCGGATCCCCGCGAGCGCGTCCGGCCGGATGTGCGGCTGGGCCACCACCTGCGCGGTGACGCGGGCCGCCGCCTCGCGCGCCGCCTCCGCGCTGTGGTCGGCGAGAGCCTCCTCGCCCGCGTGCCCGTCCTCGCCGAGGCCCAGGAAGGCCGCGATCATCGTCTCGCCGACGTACCTCGCGTGCTTGCGCGATGCGACGATGTTGCCCTTGCCCGTGGCGACGTTCCCCGTGGCGAACACCGTCGGGTAGGCGTCGAAGCGGCCGAGGTCCCAGTCCTTGAAGTCGAACAGCTCTCCCTTCATCGGGATGCCCGGAATCGGCTCGGGGATGCTTCCGATCGAGCTGATCACGCAGGCCCCGCGCCGCTCGAAGGTCTCGTCGGTGGGCACGGGCCGGCCCTTCTCCATGCGAGTGCGCCGGAAGCGCAGCCCCACGAGCCGCTCCGCCTCGACGATCAGCCCGTCGGGCATGCACAGCGGCTCGAAATGGAAGCGGTACTTCTCCATGGCCTTGCCGAGCAGGCGCTCGCGGGCTTTGCGCACCTTCGCTTCCCGCTCCGGCGTCGCCTGCTCGGGCACCTCGACGAGCGGCATGTCCTCGGCGCGGCGCCGGTAGAAGATCGTGCAGCCCGCGAGGCCCAGGTCCTCGAAGCGAAGGCCGTGGGCGTCCAGGATCTTCGGGATCCCCTTGACCTCGAGCTCGACCATCCCGATTTCGATGCCGCGCTCGCCGAGCTTCGCCCGCGTCGTCTCGAGCATGATCGCCTTTGCCACGTCGATCGACGCCAGGCCGCCGCCCACGACGAGCGCGTCGTCCTGCGGCTCGTAGCGCTGGCCCCGGTACCCCTTCTCGCCCGCGTGGTTGAACCCGATGATGAACGGGTTCTGGTAGATCAGGCCCTTGTCGACGTACTCGTCGGCGCCCTCCACGGGAAGCGGCCGGTCGCGCCAGGCGCCGCAGGCCAGCACCACGCCGGTGAAGCCCCAGCCCTCCACCAGCTCGTGGAAGTCCACGTCCTTTCCGATCTTCGTGAGGGGCACGTAGCGGACGTCCGGTAGCGTGAGGTTGCGCCCGATCGACTCGTACTCTTTCCGGCGCAGGGCGACGTGCCAGCGCGGGAGGCCGTCCTCGATCTTCCCGTAGGGCCGGGGGTTCTGCTCGAAGACCACGACCTCGACGCCGCGCGCGGCCAGGGCGCCGGCGAGCTCGGCGCCGGCGACGGCGCCGCCGATGACGGCCACGCAGTGCGAGGGGGTGGCGGACGGCATGACGGGCGGCATGATAACCGCGTCCGCGCGCGAGGTAACCCAAAGGGCGGCGTCGGGGGTCCAAAGCGATGGACAGACCCATGGACGGAAACGAGGGCGCGATGGCGGCGGCCACGGCGTTGGAGACCCCGGCGGCGGCGGAGACCGCCGCGGCGGCGAGCCGGGACGAGCGCTTCGCCGCCCTTGTCGCCTCGCACCGGGAGCGGGCGCGGCGGCTCGCGTGGCGGCTGGTCGGGGGCGACGAGAGCGCCGCCGAGGACGTGGTCCAGGACGCCTTCGTCAGGGCCTACCGGGCCCTGGACCGCTTCCGGGGCGACTCGAGCCTGGAGACCTGGTTCTACCGGATCCTGGTCCGGCAGGCGCACCACCACCGGCGCTGGCGGGCGCTTCGGGACCGCTGGAACGACGTCTTGGAGGGCGAGCCCGCCGACCCCTCGCCGCGGGGCCCGGGCGATCCCGGCCTCCGGCAGCGGATCGGCGCCGCGCTCTCGAAGCTCAGCCGCCGGCAGCGGGAGGCCTTCGTCCTGGTGCACGTCGAGGGCTTCACCGTCCGCGAATGCGCGGCGGTGCTGGGCAAGCCGACCGGCACGGTGAAGAGCCACCTGCACCGCGCGCTCCGGTCGCTCCGGTCCGAGCTGGCCGACCTGCACCGCTCCGACGAAGGCGAACGCGCCGAGGGAAGGAGTCCATCATGACCCGCCGCCACGATGAGGAGCTTCGGCTCGACCGCGAAGACCGGGCGTTCGTGGAGCGCCTCGCAGCGAACTGGGCGCCGCCGCCGGCCACGCCGGCCCAGCGCGCGGCCTTCGACGCGGCCCTCGCGGCCCGGCTCGAACGGCGCCGGCGGCTCTGGGTGCCCGCGCTGGCGACCGCCGCCGCGGCCGCCGCGCTGTGGCTCTTCGTCGCGCCTTCGCAGGGCCCCGCTCCGTCGTCGCCGGACGCGACCGCCGCCTGGGAATACGAGCTGTTCTTCTCCAGCGACCTGAGCCCGGCGAGCGATCGCGACGACAGCGAGCTGCTGCCCGACGACTACGCGGCGATCGCCAGCCTGATCCTGGACGGTTGACCCGGCGTAACCCGGACGGCCGGCCCGGGGCTCCAAAGGGCAGAGTGGCAGGACCGCCACCCCTCGAACGGAGGCTCCAACCATGTACCGATCCTCTCTCCTCGCGTCCGCCGCCGTGCTGGTGCTGGCGCTCGCCCTCGCCGGCGCCAGTGACGCCCGTTCCCCGATGGGGGGTCCCAAGGGCCCCCACGGCGACCGGAGCCCCGCGCGCATGATCGACGAGCACGCGGACGAGCTGGGTCTCGACGACGAGACGCGCCAGGCGATCCGCGTCATCGTGGACGAATCGCGCGGGGACTCGGAGGCCTTCCACCGGCAGCTCCGCGCCGCCCACGACGACCTGCGGGATCTCCTCGCCCAGGACGCGCCGGACCAGTCGGCCGTGATGCAGCAGGCCGAAACGATCGGCGCCGTCGAGACCGAGATGCACAAGCACCGCCTCGGCACGCTGCTCGAGGTCCGGGCCCTGCTGACTCCGGAGCAGCGCGAGAAGCTGACGCAGATCCGCGACGACTTCCGCGGCAAGAGGCGCCGCGCCGACTCCGAGGCGTGTGACGCCGAAGTGGAGTCCCTGTGCCCGGAGGCCGGCGACCACCGCGCGCGCATGCAGTGCCTGCGCGAGCACCGGGACGAGGTCTCGGAGGACTGCCGGGCGTCGCTCCGCCGCGGCCCGCGCCGCGACCGCGGCCCCGGCGGCTACGGCGACGGCGGCCCCGGCGACGGAGAACGCTGAGCCCGGGGGCCTCGCGCGCGGCCGCTCGAGGGGTGTTCCCCTTCTCTCGGGGTCTAGCCGCCGCGCGAGCCCGTGAGGATGGCGGCCGCTGCCTCCCGCGCTTCCGGACTGAGCCAACCCTGGAGCATGGGGTCCGAATCCGTCGCCGTCAGCTGCTCGATGCGGGTGATGGCGGCCCCGCGCACCTGGTGCTTGATGCGGCGGTAGCCGTCGGCGGGCATGCTGGCCAGGTCGCGCGCCACCTCGATCGCGCGTTCGAGCAGGGCCGCGGTCGGCTGGAGCTCATCCAGGATGCCCCGGGCGCGAGCCTCCTCCGGACCGAAGAGGCGCGCGGTGAGCGTCGCGTAGCGCACGTCCGGCGCCGCCAGCTCCGCCTGCAGGACGGCCATCGTCGCAGCCGGGAACGGGATTCCCACACGCGCCTCCGTCAGGCCGAAGAGCGAGTCCGTCGCGGGGCCGATGCGGTAATCGGTGGTCAACGCGAGGATCAAGCCGCCCGCGATGGCATGTCCGTTGATGGCCCCCACGACTGGGATCGGGCATGCGTAGAGCTTTCCGATCATGCGGTTAAGAATCCGCAGGAAGACCTGCTGGTCCGACCCGGCATAGGCGGGGACGACCTTCAGGTCGAGGCCGCCCGAGAAGAAGCGCCCCGAGCCGGTCAGCACCATCGCCTCCGGCGCGTCCCGCAGGATCGAATCGAACGCCGCTTCGAACTCCAGGGCGAACTCCAGCTCGAGGGCGTTGGCGGGCGGCCGGTTCAGCTGGACGACCGCAATCGCTCCGTGTCGTTCCAGGGATACGTGGTCGGAGGACATGGGGGTCTGTAGCCTCTCGCAACCGTTGCCGTTGCCGTTGCCGGCGTTCAGTGTGCCGCACCGGGACGGGCTGCCAAAGGCCCCGGGGAGGATCGACGCATGGCCCAGGCGAGAATCATCGACGCGTGGATGCAGCATCCCACGCCGGAGTTCCTGGGGCATCCGATGTTCGAGTCCCTGAGGCGCTGGACGCGTTCCGCGGCTCCGCCCAGCGAGCTTCCGGTCGAAGCGACGCTGGAGTCGATGGATGCGGCGGGAGTCGGCATGGGGCTGCTGTCGGCCTGGTGGGGCCCCAGCGGGCCGCTGATCCCGAACGACTTCGTCGCCGGCGTCGTCGAGAAGCACCCGGACCGATTCCGGGGCGTCGCCGCCGTCGATCTCGCACGTCCGATGGACGCCGTCCGCGAGCTGCGTCGCTGCGTCGGTGAGCTGGGCTTCGTCGCTCTGCGGGTGGTCCAGTGGCTGTGGGAGCTGCCGCCGAACGATCGGCGCTTCTATCCGCTGTACGCGGCGTGCATCGACCTCGGGATCCCCGTCTGCCTCCAGGTCGGCCACACGGGCCCACTGCGTCCGAGCGAGCCCGGACGACCGATTCCGTATCTCGATGAGGTGGCGCTCGAGTTCCCCGAGCTGGTCGTCGTCGGGGGCCACATCGGCTACCCCTGGACCGACGAGATGATCTCGCTCGCCACCAAATACCCCAACGTCTACATCGACACCTCCGCCTACGTCCCGAAGCGCTACCCCCGCCCGCTGGTGGAGTTCTTGCGGGCGCATGGCCGCCGAAAGGTCCTGTTCGGCACGAACTTCCCGATGCTGCTCCACCCGCAGTGCGTGGGAGATCTCGACGCGCTGGGCCTCGACGAAGAGACGACGCGCTGCTTCCTCCACGAGAACGCGGCGCGCGTGTTCGGCATCGACTCTCGATGAGCCGGCGCTGCGCGCCGGTGCCGATGAGCCAGCGCTGCGCGCCGGCGGCTGCGACCGGCTAGAATCCCCACCGAGGGCCCTTAGCTCAGTTGGTTAGAGCAACCGGCTCATAACCGGACGGTCCCAGGTTCGAGTCCTGGAGGGCCCACCGCCAAC
>JAOTUO010000409.1 GCA_029863845.1 Myxococcales bacterium | reverse complement strand
CAACCCGTCACCTACTACGAACGCCGGGTCTGGAACGACTTCGACGGGCTGAAGCGCCAGATCCGCAAGGGCGACGTGCTGCTGGTGGAGGGAGACCTGCGGGTCTCGTCGGTGATCAAGTACCTTACCCAGAGCTCGTGGTCGCACGCGGCGCTCTACATCGGCGACGAGCTCCTGAAGCGCGGCGGCGAGCCGCGCGAGCGCGCGCTGGAGGCTTTCGGCGACGAGGCGCAACACCTGATCGTGGAGGCGCTCTTCGAGGGCGTCGTGGTTGCGCCCCTCATCAAGTACGTCGACTCCAACGTGCGCCTGTGCCGGCCGCATCGGCTTCGACCGGAGCACCTCGAGCTGATTCTCGACGACGCGATCGCGGCCATCGGTTGGCAGTACGACGTCCGCAACATCCTCGACCTCGCCTGGCACCTCGTCCTGGTCTCGCTCTTCCCCAGCCGCTATCGACGCGACGTTCAACGTCTGGGGAGCGGCGCCGCCACCGAGGTGATTTGTACGAGCCTGCTCGGCCGCCTGTTCAACAAGGTGGGGTTTCCGGTACTCCCGTCGGTGACCTATCCCGACGGAGTCGATCCGCGGCGGGCGCCCGTTCGCCGCGCGCGTCTGGAGTGGTTGCGCCGCACCCGCTCTCCCGACGTCGGCGTCTTTCGCCAGCTTCACCACACGCTGCTTACGCCGCGGGATTTCGACCTGTCTCCCTACTTCGACATCGTGAAGTTCAACGTGATCGAGCAGTCGGGCTTCGACTACCAGAGGATCGAGTGGGCCAAGGACCTGTCGGAGGTGAGCTGAGCGCGGGGGCTCACCCCGTGCCCGGCGCACCCGGAGGCGCCGTCCCCGTGCGAACGCCGGTCTCGATCCGAGCGGCACCTTGAGGGAAAATCCCTACATCGGCGGGCCAGTCGGGGAGGTCGGTCTCCGTGATGCGTGGCTGCGTGCTCACGGCATCGCACCCCATGGGCAGAAAACGCTCAAGACCGCGCAAGCCCGCGCCGAACAGACGGACCAGATCTGAGCCAATCTGGGGGGGTGAGGCTCAGACGGAACGCCCCGGGACCCACGGGTCCCGGGGTCGTTTTGTTTCGGCCGGCGACGCTCAGGCGCGCGGCTGGGGCTCGATCGGTTCGAGGCTGAGCGGGTCGAGCCTCGCCGCCTGGAGGCGCTTCGCATCCTCGGCGACGCTCGCGTCGCTGTGGCACGCGGCCTTCTCTCCCCGCTCGCCCGTCATCGCGCGCCGGGTCTTGCCGGCGAGGCGGTGGATCTCTTCCGCGCCGAGTACGCCGCGTTTCTCCAGGATCTCGCGCTGCTCGAGCGAGAGCGCGGCCGTCACCTGGGGCCGGTCCCAGGCGTAGGCCGCGTCCTTGCCGCTGGTGAACTCCACGATCTCCCGGCTGATGCGCACCGAGCACCAGTCGTGTCCGCACATGGCGCAGAAGTCCGTATCGACGTCCAGATCCTCGTCGTGGAAGGCCCGCGCCGTGTCCGGGTCGTAGGACAGCTCGAAGTGCCGGTCCCAGTTGAGCGCGGCGCGCGCTTTGGTGAGTTCGTCGTCGCGGTCGCGGGAGCCCGCGATGCCCAGGGCCACGTCCGCCGCGTGGGCGGCGATCTTGTACGCGATCACGCCCTGCTTGACGTCGTCCTTCTTGGGCAGACCCAGGTGCTCCTTGGGCGTCACGTAGCAGAGCATCGCCGCGCCGTGGTAGGCGGCGGAGGTGGCGCCGATGCAGCTGGTGATGTGGTCGTAACCGGGGAAGATGTCGGTGACCAGGGGACCCAGCACGTAGAAGGGCGCGCCGTGGCACAGGCGGCGCTGGAGCTTCATGTTGAACTCGATCTGATCGAAGGGCACATGCCCCGGCCCTTCGACCATCACCTGGCAGCCGTGCGCCCAGGCGCGCTCGGTGAGCTCGCCCAGGGTCTCGAGCTCGCGCAGCTGGGCCTCGTCCGTGGCGTCGGCGAGGCCGCCCGGGCGCAGCCCGTCGCCGATCGAGAACGTGACGTCGTAGCGGCGCAGGATGGCGCAGATCTCGTCCCAGAGCGTGTACATCGGGTTCTGCTGCCCTTGTTGGAGCATCCACTTGGCCAGCAACGCCCCCCCGCGACTCACGATCCCGATCACGCGATCCCGCACGAAGGGCAGGTGCTCGCGCAGGACACCGGCGTGGATCGTGAAGTAGTCGACGCCCTGCTGCGCCTGGTGCTCGAAGCTCGCCAGGATCGTCTCCTCGTCGAGCTCTTCGATCTCGCGCCCGATGATCATCGAGTAGATCGGGACGGTCCCGATCGGCACCGAGGCGTTGCGGACGATGGCCTCGCGGGTGGCGTCGAGGTCGCCTCCCGTGGACAAATCCATCACGGTGTCGGCGCCCCAGCGCTCGGCCCAGCGCAGCTTCTCGACCTCTTCCTCGGTGCCGCTGCTCACCGGCGACGCGCCCATGTTCGCGTTGATCTTCGTGAGGCTCGCGCGGCCGATGCAGGTGGGGTCGAGGCGGTGGCTCAGGTGCCGCTTGTTGGCGGGGATCACCATGCGGCCGGCTGCGATCTCGTCGCGCACCTGTTCCGGAGAGAGATGGGGCTCGCGCTCGGCCACGCGACGCATCTCGGGCGTGATCGCACCGACGCGCGCGTGTTCGAGCTGCGTGACGGGCGTGAAGCCCGCGGGCGGCGTCCACCGCCCGTCGCGCCGCAT
>JAOTUO010000408.1 GCA_029863845.1 Myxococcales bacterium | reverse complement strand
CTCGCGTCCCCGGTCCACCCGCAGGCCGGCCACGATCAGCGCGGCGACGACGTAGACGCCGGCGAAGAGCTGGAAGGCCGATTGGTAGCTGCCCGTTGCGTCGTAGATCCATCCCGCCAGCGGGACGCCGAGCGCGCTGATCGGCACCTGGAAGGGGCGCAGCAGCCCCAGCAGCTTCCCGAACGAGAGGCGGCCGAAGGCGGAGCCGACCACCGAGGCCTGCAGCGGGATCACGCCGCCCATGCCGAAGCCGAAGACGAGAGCCGCCGTCACGAGCCCGCCGTAGCTCCGCGCCCCCATCAGGAGCAGCAGTCCGCCGAGCTGCATTCCGAAGGAGATCCACACGGCGATGCGCGGGTCGGAGCGGTCGAAGAGCCAGCCGAAGACGACCTTGCCCAGCACACCCATGCCGGCGGAGATCGAGAGCACCCAGGCGGCGCGGTAGCTCGGTATGCCGAGGTCGTCCGCGTAGGGGACGAGGTGGACCAGGACGGCCGAGAGTGCGGAGAGCACCAAGGCGAACGAGAGCGAGATCACCCAGAAGTTGCGCGAGCGCACGATGTCGCGGGTTCGCCACATTGTATCTCCGGCGTAGGGGCCGGGGGCCTCTTCCGGCAGTGGGCTGTCCCCGTCCGGTCGCAGACCCCGGGCTTCCGGTCGGTCCACCACGAAGCGCGCGACCAGAGGCACCACGACGGCCAGGGTGCACAGGCCGTACACGGCGAAGCCGCCGCGCCATCCGAGCGTCGCGATGAGCCAGGTCGCGGCGGTGGGCATCACCAGCCCCGAAAGCGAGATGCCGACGGTCGCGATGCCGAAGGCGGTTCCGCGTCGGCGGACGAACCAGTTGGCCACCAGCTTCGACGAGGCCAGCCCGCCCATCATGGTTCCGCCGACCCCGAGCAGCGTTCCGAGCACCAGGTAGTACTGCCAGAAGGCCGAGATCTGCGAGAGCAGCAAGAATCCGAGGCTCACGCAGACGGCGCCCGTGATCATGATGCGCGTGACGGGTACGCGATCGAGGGCGCGCCCGATGAAGGGCGCCACCGCCGCACCAACGACGTTGGAGAGCGACAGGCCCAGGGAGACGCCGAAGCGGGTGCCCGAGCCCAGGTCGGCGGCGATGGCCTTGAAGAAGACGCCGTAGGAGTAGAAGAAGAACCCGACCGCGACGAAGTCGACGAGAAAGGCCACGCCGACGATGCGCCAGCCGTAGAAGCGCCAATCCGGCGGAGGCGCCGAGACCACGCGGTCAGCCCGCGCGTTCGCGCGCTTCGAGCTGCGACAGGATGCGGGCGTGCGCCCTGCGGGTGAGCGGATAGCCCCAAGCGATCCAGATCCCGAGCGCGAGGAAGAAAGCGGGCACGATGGAGGTGAGCACCCGGATCGTCTGCCGGGTGGTTTCGCTCTGCGGCACGCCCGGCTCGAGCCCCATGGTGCCGAGCACGACGCCCAGCAGCAGCACCGCCACCGTGCCGCCGACCTTGCGCAGGAACATGAAGAAGCCGTTGTAGATGCCTTCGCGCCGCTCGCCAGTGGCGACGTCGTCCTCGTCGACGACCTCGCCGAGCATCGACCAAGGCATCAGGTCGACCACCGCGTAGCCGATCCCACCGAGCGGCGCGATCGACAGCAGGATCCAGCGCGGCCAGTCCGGCTCGGCGGCGAGGATCAGGCCGAAGGACGAGGCCCACCAGACCGAGCCCACGATGAACAGGGTCGACTTCTCGAAGCGGGGCGCGATGCGCAGCCAGATGGGAAGCGAGATCGTGACCGCGAGGATGAAGAGTCCCATCGTGAACTCGAAGTCAGCGGTCCGCCCGATCACGTGGGTGAAGTAGACGATCAGCATCGCGCCGATGACGTCCATGCTGATGCGCCCGCAGATGTAGAGGCCCGTGAGCTTGCGGAAGGTGGCGTGGCGGAGCAGGACGCGAACGCCCTCGCGGAAGGACAGCTCGACCCGGCGCCTCTGGAAGTCGCGCCGCTCCCAGGTCGCCGCGTAGACCGCGATCCAGGGCAGGACGATGACGGCCCCGTAGGCGACGCCCGCCCAGGCGTAGCCCTCCGAGCCGCCGCCGAAGGCGTTGGCCACGGGCCGGAACGTGACGACCGCGGCAAAGGTGCCGAACAGGGATCCGACGTTCCGGTAGGTATTGAGCGAGGTCCGAGCGTCGTATCCCGTCGCCATCTCCGGCTGGAGCGCCAGGTACGGCACCGAGAGCACGGTCATCGAGACGCTCAGGAGCACGTACCAGAGCGTGTAGTACGCGAACATCGCCGCCTGCGAGTCCGAAGGCGTCACCCACAGCAGCGCGTAGCTGACGCCGAAGGGGATCGCGGCGATGAGGAAGAAGGGCCGCCGCCGACCCCACTTCCAGCGGCATCGATCGGAGAGGCGTCCCATGGCGGGATCGGTGAAGGCGTCCACCATCCGCCCCAGGAACTGGACGGCTCCGGCGAGCTCCGGGCGAAGCCCGGCGACCTCGGTCAGGAAGTAGAAGACGTAGACGATGTTGAGGGACACGAGGACGGTGTTGACGGTGAAGTCGCCCATCGCGTACACCGCCTTCCGCCTCGGGTTGAGCCGCGGATCCTCGATGGGCGGCGCGGCGGTCGGCGCGGGGAGGGGCTGGTTCAATCGGGGCCTCGTCGGGGGTGAGCGCGCGACCGGTTGACCTAGAATCGCAGCATGACCCCGGGCGGGCAAGCG
>JAOTUO010000114.1 GCA_029863845.1 Myxococcales bacterium | reverse complement strand
GTCGCCGACCTTCTCTACCTCATCCCGAAGCACGACCTGGGTCGCTTCTCGAACGCGAACCAGAGCCGGGCGAACATCCTCGTCCGAACCGGCGAGGTCGGCTCGGCGGCGATCCGCGAGCTGGAGACCCGGATCGAGGCGATCCTCGCCCGGGAGCCCCTGCCCCGAGGCGTGCACGCCGAGGTCACCGGAAACACGATCCTGCTGAGCCGCAGCGCCGACGGCATTGCCTCCGGGCAACCTCGCACCGTGACCGCCGCGGCCGTCGCCATCTTCCTGCTCGTCAGCGGCGCGCTCCGCTCCGCGCGGCTCGGCCTCGTGGCGATGATCCCGAACATCGTCCCGGTCCTCCTGTTCTTCGGCGCCCTGGGCTGGGGCTTCGCCCCGCTCTCCCTCCCCACCAGCCTGATCGCTAGCATTGCGCTGGGGATCGCCATCGACGCCACGGCCCATTACCTGGTGCGCTATCGCGGCGAGCGGATCCGGGGCCACGGCCCCGTCGACGCGGTGCTCCGCACGAGCGGCGCCGTGGGAGCGCCGATCGCCATCGCGTCGCTGACGCTGTGCTTCGGATTCTCGGTGGTGGCCTTCTCGGAGTTCGCCACGCTTCGCCAGTTCGGGATCCTCTCGGCCGCAACCATGGCCGTGTGCGCGGCGACGGATCTGCTGCTGCTCCCGGCCGTCCTCACCCGCGCCCGGATCTAGGAGCGGAGCCCTTCAGAGCCGCCGTGCCCGGGCCATCACCTCGTCGGGCAGGTGCAGCCGCTTGCTCTGGAGCTGGCGCTGCGTGAAGTAGCGGTCCGGCAGATCCGCATCGGGCACGAGCAGATCGACGGAGACCGTGGTCCGGGTCTCCTCGAGCAGGTGCCGCATCGTCGCCTGGATCGGGATCCAGACTCCCTCGATCTGCCGGATCGACTCCACCGGGGAGCGAAGCTCCTTGATCTCGACGCGCTTGCGGTCCCAGTAGCGCACACGAATCGGGACGTAGTGCTCTTTCTCCACGTAGAGCTGGAACTTCGAGTAGACCGATTCCATGTCGGCCCTGGGCGTGGCGTCGACGACGAAGCACGGCGTGCCGTCCACCTCGGTGTCGCGAGTGCGCGCGTAGTCGGCGTCGTCCAGCTCCCGGGGCACCAGGTCTTCGATGCTCAGGTCCGTGCCGACGACGGTCTGACTGCGCAGGTTGATGCGCCGCACGCGCCGCTGACTCTCGAGGTAGATGAACTGATCGCTGGGGCGATCCTGCTTGTTGATCACGAGGTAGCCGGTCTTGCGAAGGTCGGGAGGCTCCAGGTAACGCACGATCGTCCGCGACAAAACGCCCTTCTCGTACGCGTCCGATCCCTCCGGATACCGCTTCCAGAGCTGTCGCATGCGCAGCCCCTGCTCGTTGCCGGCGCGATCCGACGAGACGACGAACAGCTCCTGGACGGCGGAGTCGAAGCGGTTCCGGAGTACCCGACGGTAGATCTCCCGGGCGGTGAGCTCGGCCTGCGGAGTCTCGTCCGCCGGGGACGCGTCGGGCGGTCGAGCCGCGACGTCGGGCGTCGCGGGCTCGGTCTGCGCCCCGACGGGGGCGCCGGCGAGCCCGGCAATGGCCGCCAGGACGAAGACGAGGGCTCGCCGCATGCCCTCTTATGCGGGCCCGGCCGACGACCTGTCAAGGAACGCGCCGGGGACCCGCGCCGGCTCCGTGGCGAGCCGACGCGGGCGGGGCCATTTCGGCTCGCGGCCAGAAGCTCGCCGAGACGCTAGTTGGCGGACGACGCGGCGCCCTGCGACGCACCCGACGGCGAGGCGGGGAGTGAATCGTGTTTCTGCGCCGCCTGCCGGTCCGCCGACTTTTTCGTTGCGGCCGACGGGGCCTCGCCGCCGATCACGATCTGTCCCTCGAGCTTCGCCCCCTCCTCGATCACGATGCCCGGGGTGGAGAGATCTCCGATCATCCGGGCGCTGTGGTTCAGCGTAATCTTGCGCTTGGCGACGATGTTGCCCTTCACCTCGCCGGAGATGATGATGGAGTCCGCGTGCACCGCGGCCTCGACCTGCGCCCCCTCCCCGATGATCACGGTCTTGTCGCAGTGGACCTCGCCCTTGATGCGTCCGTCGATGCGGATCGTCTCCTTGCAGTAGATCTTGCCCGAGAGCCGTGTGGCGGCATCGATCGACGTGGCGGGGGCCACCGTCCGCGGCGGCGGGGCCGCGGGATTGGGGATCGCCCCGACCCGGCCCTCGGCCGGCTTCTCCGCCATTCCCATGAGATCCTTCAGCGCCATCACTCCCTCCCTCGGTATGCGTTGTCTCGTGAGCCCGCCCCGAAAGACGGGGCGCCCATCCATCTCATCGCACCCCGGCAGTCGGGCTCGGTGATCTTCGTCACGAAATGGCGCCGAACCCCGAAGATCGACAGGACGCCCTCGTCCGGGGCCCGGTCCGGGCGCCGCGGCCCCCAACGCCGACGCCCCCGGCCCTAGGGTCGAAGCTGCCGATCGGCAGACAGCGCCCTTTCCAGTGTCTGGAAGAACTTCTGATACGGCTCCGGGTCCTCGATCGGACGCAGCTGGAACTGCACCGCCGCGCGCACGATCAGCTGGGTCGGGTTCCGCTCGCGCACCGTCACGGTCAGCCGCACGAGATCGCTCCGGTGCCAGAAGGGCCCCCACGAGCGATAGGCCTTCGTGAAGACCATCAGGCTCTCCTCGTCGTAGAGGTAGTAGTGGGGATCGACACCCACGGCCGGTTTCTCGCGGCCGATGAACTTCTTGCCCGAGACGATGCCGAGCTCTTCGTCGAGGACCTCCACCTGGAAGCCGAGGTCCTGGAAGGTGGCGACGACGGCCTCGATGGCGAGCAGCGCGTCGGAGGTGTCGAAGATGCGGCTCTGCGCCGCCCGCACCTTCACCTGGCTCGCTTCGGCCTGCCAGATCTGGGTGCGGGAGTCCCACTGGATCTGGTGGCGAGAGTTGTAGGGCGAGCAGCCCATCACCAGCAGGCCCGCGGCCAGTCCGACGAGCCCCGCCCGGCGGCTTCGGGAGCGGGTGCAGCCCGCGCGCCGTTGCGGCGCGGTCATCGCCTCAGTCTCTTCCCAGGAACATCGACCGCTCCAGGGTCGCGAAGAAGTTCTGGTAGACCTTCGCGTCGGTGACCGGCTCGTTGTTGTAGATGGCGTTGGCTCGGATCCGCATCTTGCCGCCCTTCTCCGGGCGCACGGTCACGGTTACGCCCAGCACGTCGTAGTAACTGGGCTCCGCGAAGCGCGCGGCGGTGACCAGACCCAGCGACTCGTTGGCGCGCTCGATGATGAAGCCCAGGTCCTGGAGCGCGGCGATGACGCCGCGGATGGCCTGGTTGCGGTCGGTCATCTCGAAGCTGCGCGTCTGGATGCTGCGCAGCTTCATCTGCTCCTCGGTCGGCGCGAGCAGATCGGGCTCCGGCTGCGGGGTGACGCACGCGATCGCCCCGAGTCCCAGGACCACGATCGCAAGTCGTCGGACGCGCTTCTCGGAGCTCATGCCGCTTCGCCTTCAGATCTTGTGGGCTTCCAGGAAGACGGCCTTCGCCAGCCGCGCGAAGAACTGCTGGTAGATCCCGGGGTCCCGGATCATCTCCATCTTCTGCTGGCCCGGCGCGATGTACTGGTCGCCCGATTGTCCGCTGCCCTGCCAGATCAGGCGGTAGAACAGGATTCGCACCTCGTAGCGCGATCCCTCCACGTCGAGGGGCCGCGTCACCAGGGTCGCGTTGATCTGCTGGTGCAGGTCCACCGGGGTCAGGACCAGCGTATTCGCCCCCAGGGCGAAGCCCGAGGCGCTCAGCAGGCCCACCAGGAAGCGCGAGATCTCCTGGCCGTACTCGCGTGCGCTGCGCTCCTTGGCGGCGCGCAGGAAGCCGACCTCGCGCACGCTCTCCGAGATCTGGAAGCCGAGATCCTGGAGCACGGCGGCGGAGGCCGAGAGCAGCTCGGCCTCGCCCGAGGTCTCGAAGTGCCGGGTCTCGGCGGCCTTGTGGGCCGGACTCTCCGGAGCGAGCTGAAAGAACGCCTCGGGCTTCGTGGGGGTGACGCAGCCGGCGAGCAGGACCAGCGCCATCGCAGCGGCCGCCGCGCGGGGGCGCCGGCCGGCGGGCGCCTCAGAACTGCGTGTAGTTGTACGCAAAGTCCCGGACCTTCTTCTCCACGTCGAACTTGATGATGATGGTCAGGGTGCGCTGCTTCGACGAGCTGGAACTGGAGCTCCGGCCACCACCGAAGATGATGATGCCGCCGCCGATCGAGCTGGACGTGTCGACGCGATCGCTCGAGATCTTGTCGTAGATCCAGACCTCGCGTCGCTGGTCGTCGGTGGTGACGATGTTGGGAGAGCCCAGGATCTGCGCCACCGAGGCGGCGTCCATCCCGACCTTGATCTCCCCCTGCACCTTGCCGACGGTCAATTCGTCGGCCTCGTTCGGAGGGGGCGGGCTCGCGCAGCCGGCCAGCGCCAGCGAGACGGCCACGGCCACGAGCATCCAGGTTCGCTTCATGGTGGGATCCTCCCGGGGTCTTCGCCCGGAAGTATCCCTCTCCCCGGACGATTCCGCTCCCCCGGAGCGGCGTACGGCATCCGGCGGTCGGCCCCGCTACTGTCGAGCGGGTGCGCGCGCCCTCCGCGACGGGCTCCGGGTCCACGCGGGAGGGCGCTGCGGTCTTTCGCGGGGGTCTCGATGCCCGAGTCCGATCGACTGCCCCCGCCTCGCGCGATCATCGAGTCCGTCGAGCCCGAGGTCGACGCCGGCCGCTTTCCGATCAAGCGCGTGGTCGGCGAGTCGGTCCGCGTCCGCGCGAAGATCTTCACCGAAGGGCACGATCGGCTCGCCGCCGTGCTTCGCGTTCGGCCGGCGGGCGGGGACGCGTGGCGCGAGGTCCCGATGCGGGAGCTCGGGAACGACCGCTGGGAGGCCGACTTCCCCGTGGAGCGCATCGGCCGCTGCGAGTACACGCTCGAAGCCTGGGTGGATTCGTTCGGCTCCTGGCAGGAGCGGCTGGCGAAGAAGCACGCCGCGGCCCAGGACGTCCGCAGCGAGCTGCTGGAAGGCGCCGAACTCGTGCGCCGCGCGGCGCGGAGGGCGCCGCCCGGCGAGTCCGACTGGCTGGCGCGGCAGTCGTCGCTGCTGGCCGAAGACGGCCCCGAGCCGGCCCGGATCGCCCTCGCGCTCTCCGAGGATCTCTGTGAGCGCGCGTCTCGCCACCCCGACCGGACGCGCGGCACGCGCCATCCCCGAGTCCTCGAGGTCCAGGTCGAACGCGAGCGGGCGCGATCCGGCGCCTGGTACGAGTTCTTCCCGCGCTCGTGCAGCTCCGAGCCGGGGCGCCACGGCACGTTCCGCGACGCCGAGGAGCGGCTGGCCCATGCGGCCTCGATGGGCTTCGACGTCGTCTATCTGCCGCCGATCCACCCCATCGGACGCACGCACCGCAAGGGCCCCAACAACGCCGCGTCGGCCGGGCCCGGCGACGTCGGAAGCCCCTGGGCCATCGGAGCCGACGAGGGGGGCTTCAAGGCCGTCCATCCGCAGCTCGGCAGCCTCGCCGACTTCGACCGCTTCGTCGAGCGGGGTCGCGCCCTCGGCCTGGAGATCGCCCTCGATCTGGCGTTCCAGTGTTCGCCGGATCACCCGTACGTCAACAAGCACCCCGAATGGTTCTACCGACGCCCCGACGGAACGATCCACTACGCCGAGAACCCGCCCAAGAAGTACGAAGACATCTACCCCCTGAACTTCGAGTGCGACACGTGGAAGGAGCTCTGGGACGAGCTGCGGAGCGTGGTGCTCTTCTGGGTCGATCACGGGATCACGATCTTCCGCGTCGACAACCCGCACACCAAGCCCTTCGCCTTCTGGGAGTGGCTGATCCGCGAGGTGCGGGAAACGCATCCCGGAGTGCTCTTTTTGGCCGAGGCCTTCACACGCCCGAGCCTCATGCAGTATCTGGCGAAGGCGGGCTTCTCCCAGTCCTACACCTACTTCACCTGGCGCAACACCAAGTCGGAGCTGACCGAGTACTTCACCGAGCTCGCCCAGCCCCACCTGCGCGACGGCATGCGCCCCAACCTCTTCGCCAACACCCCCGACATCCTCCACGAGTATCTCCAGACCGGGCGTCGCGCGGCATTCCAGATCCGCGTCACCCTGGCCGCCACGCTGGCCGGGAACTACGGGATCTACGGGCCGGCCTTCGAGCTCTGCGACGGGGCGGCGCGCCCGGGGACCGAGGAGTACCAGGACTCCGAGAAGTACCAGATCCGCGCGTGGGACCTCGCTCGCCCCGGGAACATCCGGGACTACATCGCGCGCCTGAACGAGATCCGTCGCGAGAATCCCGCGCTCACGCAGGGGGGGGCTCCGCGCTTCTACCGCGTCGACAACGACGACCTGATCGCCTACGGGCGCACCACCGCCGACGGCGCGGAAGCCGTCGTCGTGGTGGTGAACCTGAATCCCTACCATACCCAGTCCGGGTGGGTGGAGATCCCCGTCGAAGAGCTCGGCCTCGACGGGGCACAGCCCTACCAGATGGACGACCTGCTCGGGGGCGCCCGCTACCTGTGGCACGGACGTCGCAACTACCTGGCCCTGGACCCCGAGGCCGTTCCCGCCCACGTGTTCCGCGTGCGCCGTCGCGTCCGCACCGAGCGGGACTTCGACTACTTCCTATGAGTCGCGGTCGCCGACACGGAGCGCCGCGCACGCGGGGTCGCGGCCTGCCGGAGAGCGATCCCCTCTGGTACAAGGACGCCGTCATCTACGAGCTGCGCGTCGGGGCCTTTCAGGACGGCGACGGCGACGGCGTGGGCGACTTCCGCGGCCTGACCGAGCGCCTCGACTACCTCCACGATCTCGGCGTCAACACGCTCTGGCTGCTGCCCTTCTGCCCGTCTCCGCTGCGGGACGACGGCTACGACATCTCCGACTACACGGACGTGCACCCGCAGGTGGGCACGCTCGACGACTTCAAGCTGTTCCTGCGCGAGGCGCACGGGCGGGGCCTGCGGGTCGTCACCGAGGTGGTCATCAACCACACCTCGGATCAGCACCCCTGGTTCCAGCGCGCCCGCCGCGCTCCGCCCGGCAGTCGCCACCGCGACTTCTACGTGTGGAGCGACACGCCGGAGCGGTACGGCGAGGCGCGCATCATCTTCAAGGACTTCGAGCACAGCAACTGGAGCTGGGACCCGATCGCGAAGGCCTACTACTGGCATCGCTTCTACTCCCACCAGCCGGATCTCAACTTCGAGTCGCCGGACGTGCGCAAGGCCGTATTCCGCTTCGTGGACTTCTGGCTGGGGCTCGGCGTCGACGGCTTGCGGCTGGATGCGATCCCCTATCTCTTCGAGCGCGAGGGCACCAACTGCGAGAATCTTCCGGAGACCCACGCATTCCTGAAGGACCTGCGGAGCCACGTCGACAGCCGGTACCGGGATCGCATGCTCCTCGCCGAGGCGAACCAGTGGCCGGAGGACGCCGTGGCCTACTTCGGCCAGGGCGACGAGTGCCACATGGCCTTCCACTTCCCGGTCATGCCGCGGCTGTTCATGGCGCTGCACATGGAAGACCGCTACCCGATCATCGAGATCCTGGAGCAGACGCCCGCCCTGCCCGAAACCTGCCAGTGGGCGCTCTTCCTGCGCAACCACGACGAGCTGACGCTCGAGATGGTGACCGACGAGGAGCGCGACTACATGTACCGCGTCTACGCCAACGACGCGCAGGCGCGCATCAACCTCGGCATTCGTCGCCGACTCGGGCCGCTGCTCGGCAACGATCGCCGACGCATCGAGCTGATGAACGCGCTGCTGTTCTCGCTCCCGGGGACGCCGGTCATCTACTACGGCGACGAGATCGGGATGGGCGACAACTTCTACCTGGGCGACCGCAACGGCGTGCGCACCCCGATGCAGTGGAGCTCCGATCGGAACGCCGGCTTCTCCCGATCGAACCCCCAGCGCCTCTACCTTCCGATCATCATCGATCCCGAGTACCACTACGAGGCCATCAACGTCGAAGCCCAGCAGAGCAATCCGCACTCGCTTCTCCACTGGATGAAGCGTCTGATCGACCTGCGCAAGCGCCATCCGGCCTTCGGGCGCGGATCGATCGAGTTCCTGTACCCCCGGAACCACAAGGTGCTCGTCTTCGTCCGGAGCCACGAAGACGAGCGCATCCTCGTGGTGGCGAACCTTTCCCGCTTCGTCGAGTACGTCGAGATCGACCTCTCCGCATACAAGGGAATGGTCGCGGTGGAGGTCTTCGGCGGAAGACCGTTCCCGCCCATCGGGGAGCTGCCCTACCTGCTCACGCTCGGGCCGCACGCCTTCTACTGGTTCCGCATCGCGCCGCCGGCGCTGGCGCCCGGGGCGGAGGCCCCGGGCGGGCCCGGGCGCCTGCCGCGGATCCAGGTGGAGAAGAGCTGGGAGAACGCCTTCCGGGAGCCCGGTCGCGAGGCGCTGGAGGCGATCCTGCCGGAAATCCTGCGCGATCGGCGCTGGTTCGGCGGCAAGGCGCGCGAGATCACCTCGGCCCGCGTGGTCGAGACGATCTGGATCCGCGAGGGATCGTCGCCGGCGGTGATCGCGCTGGTCGGCGTGGAGCAGGAGCAGGCCGCCCCGGCGACCTACGCGGTGCCGGTCGCCTTCGCGAGCGGACTCGAGGCCGACACCCTGCGGCGCGACCGCCCCCGGGCCGTGCTCGCCGAGGTCGAGGTCCGCGCGCGCGACGGCGCCGAGACCGGGCTCCTCTACGACGGCCTCGAGAGCCCCGAGCTCGCCGCGACCCTCCTCGATGCGATCCGGCGGCGGCGCGTGCTGCGGGGGGATTCGGGCGAGCTCGCCGCGACGCGCACCCGGGCGTTCCGCGAGCTGCGGGGAGCCGAGGACTCCGCGCTGCCCGCCTCCGTGATGCGCGCCGAGCAGAGCAATACCTCGGTCGTCTACGGCGAGCGGCTGATTCTCAAGGTCTTCCGTCGCGTCTCGGACGGCGTCAACCCCGACCTCGAGCTGGGTCGCTTCCTGACCGAGCGCGCGCGCTTCCCGCAGATCCCGGTGGTGGCAGGCGCCCTCGAGTACCGCGCCGGCCGCGCCGAGCCCCGGACGCTCGGCATCCTCCAGGCGTACGTCGCGAACGAGGGCGACGCCTGGCGTTTCACCCTCGATCAGGTGGAGAGCTACTACGAGCGGGCCCTGGCGAGTGCCGCGCAGGCCCCGGTGCACGACGAGAGCGCCCTCGTCCTCGCGGAGCAGGAGCCCCCGGAGCTCGCCGGGGAGATGGGCGCCTATCTCGAGACCGCCCGTCTCCTGGGACAGCGAACGGCCGAGCTGCACCTGGCGCTCGCCAGCGACGCCGACGACCCCGACTTCGCGCCCGAGCCGTTCACGTCGCTCTATCAGCGAAGCGTGTACCAGTCGATGCGAACGGCGGCGACCCGCACGCTCGACCTGTTGCGCCAAAGCCGTGGCGCTCTCTCCGAGCCGGCCGCGGGAGAGGCCGGGGAGTTGCTCGCGCGTGAGGACGACCTCCTGAACGGCTTCCGCGCCATCGTCGGCGTGCGCCTCGGCGGCATGCGGATCCGGGTGCACGGCGACTACCACCTGGGACAGATCCTCTACACGGGAAACGACTTCGTCATCACCGACTTCGAGGGCGAGCCGGCGCGCTCGTTGAGCGAGCGCCGCCTCAAGCGCTCGCCCCTCCGCGACGTGGCGGGGATGCTTCGCTCCTTCGACTACGCCGCCCACACGGCGCTCTTCGGCTCGGTCGAGCGGGGCATGCTCCGCGAGGAGGACGTTCCGGCCCTGCTGCCCTGGGCGCGCTTCTGGCGCCAATGGGCGAGCGCCGCCTTCCTGCGTGCCTACCTGCCACCGGTCCAGGAGGCGGGGCTGGTCCCCGGCGGCCACGACGAGCTCGCGCCCCTGCTGCGCCTGCTGCTGCTCGACAAGGCCGTCTACGAGCTGGGCTACGAGCTCAACAACCGCCCCGCCTGGGTGCGCGTTCCGATCCGCGGGATCCTGGACCTCATCCCCTCAGCGAGTACGCACGAGGACGCCCGTGCCCCCGAGTGAAACGACGCTGCTGAGCGACCAGGACCTCTACCTCTTCAACGAGGGAACCCACTCGCGCCTGTACCGGAAGCTCGGGGCGCACCCGGGAACCGTGGACGGTCGCGACGGGACCCACTTCGGCGTCTGGGCGCCGAATGCGGCGCGGGTCTCGGTGATCGGCGACTTCAACGGCTGGGACCGCGAGCGCCATCCGCTTCGACCCCGCGGCAGCTCTGGAATCTGGGAGGGCTTCGTCCCCGGAGTGGGGCCCGGCAGCCGCTACAAGTATCACGTCACCTCGCGCGTGGGCCGCTACGCGGTAGCCAAGGCCGACCCGTTCGCCTTCCACGCCGAGACGCCCCCGAAGACGGCTTCCACCGTGTGGAGCCTCGACTACGAGTGGATGGACAAGGAGTGGATGGCGGCGCGCCACGAGCACAACCGGCTCAGCGCGCCGATGGCGATCTACGAGGTGCACCTCGGCTCGTGGAGACGCGGCGGCGAGGCGGGGGACCGCATCCTGGGCTACCGGGAGCTCGCGCCGCTCCTGGCCGAGTACGTGCACGACATGGGCTTCACCCACGTCGAGCTCCTGCCCCTGATGGAGCACCCCTTCTACGGCTCCTGGGGCTACCAGACGACGGGCTACTTCGCCCCGAGCAGCCGCTACGGGACGCCGCAGGACCTGATGTACCTCGTCGACCACCTCCACCAACGCGGGATCGGCGTCATCTTCGACTGGGTGCCCTCCCACTTCCCCACGGACGAGCACGGCCCCGGCTTCTTCGACGGTACGCATCTCTACGAACACGGCGACCCCCGACAGGGGATCCATCCGGACTGGGACAGCTTCATCTTCAACTACGGCCGCCACGAGGTACGCAGCTTCCTGCTCAGCAGCGCCCTGTATTGGATCGACGAATACCACGCGGACGGGCTGCGCGTGGATGCCGTTGCCTCGATGCTCTACCTCGACTACTCGCGCAAGGAGGGCGAGTGGGTGCCCAACGAATTCGGCGGCCGCGAGAACATCGAAGCGATCGACTTCCTGCGGCGACTCAACGGCGAGGTCTACCGGCACCATCCCGACACGCAGACGACCGCCGAGGAGTCGACGGCCTGGCCGATGGTCTCCCGCCCGACGCACCTGGGAGGGCTCGGCTTCGGACTGAAGTGGGACATGGGGTGGATGCACGACACGCTCCACTACATGAGCTGCGATCCCATCCACCGCAAGTACAACCACAACGAGCTCACCTTCCGGATGGTCTACGCGTTCCAGGAGAACTTCGTGCTCCCCCTCTCCCACGACGAGGTCGTCCACGGCAAGGGCTCGCTGCTCGGCAAGATGCCGGGCGACGAGTGGCAGAAGTTCGCGAACCTGCGCGCGCTGTTCGGCTACGCGTACACCCAGCCCGCCAAGAAGCTGCTGTTCATGGGCGGGGAGTTCGGGCAGCGGCGTGAGTGGAACCACGACGGCTGCCTCGACTGGCATCTGCTCGAGCACGATCGCCACCGGGGTCTCCAGCGCTGGGTGCGCGATCTCAACACGCTCTACCGCGGAGAGCCGGCGCTGCACGAGCTCGATTGCGAGAGCGACGGCTTCGCGTGGATCGACTGCTCCGACGCCGAGCAGAGCACCCTCACCTATCTGCGAAAGGGCCGCTCCACACCGGACGTGCTGGTGGTGGCGTGCAATTTCACGCCCGTGCTGCGCCACGGGTACCGGGTCGGCGTGCCCCGGGCGGGGCACTGGCGCGAGCTGCTGAACAGCGACGCGCCGCTCTACGCTGGCAGCGGGCAGGGAAACCTCGGCGGCGTGCGCAGCGCGCCGGTCGCCCGCCACGGACATCCCCAGTCCATCGTCGTCACCTTGCCGCCCCTCGCCATCGTGGTCTTCAAGAGCGGATGATCCCGGCGCCGCATC
>JAOTUO010000113.1 GCA_029863845.1 Myxococcales bacterium | reverse complement strand
GGCGCCGCGGGGATTCGGGGAGGCGCTGATGTAGTGGGGAAGGCCGGCCCACAGGCTCAGGATCTCGATGTCCTCGCGGCCCAGCCGCTCGGCCAGCACGCCCACGATGCCGGTGGGGCCCTCGTAGTCGGACGGCGACACGCCGATCCGCTCCAGCAGCTGCGGCGACGTCGCGAAGCCCGTCACCCTCACCGGTCGCGAGTACACCACGTCGGCCAGGTAGGCCCCGACCAGCACGACCCGTTTCACCGCGATCCGGCGCGTCAGGTCCGCGATCAGATCACAGAACCGGCGCCAGCGCAGGTGCGGCTCGACCCCGACCCCGAGCACGATCTCTCGCGACGCATCCGCCCGCCCGTAGCTGAAACGCACGCGGGGCCACTCGACCACGCGCGTTCGCCCTCGAGCGAGGCGCACCCTGGGCCGCGCCACCGTGAGGTCGACGAACTCCTCGGCGTCGATCTCGGCGAGAGGCACCGCCTGCAGTGCCTGTTCGATGTAGCGGATGGCCGACGTCGCCGCCTCACCGGCGTCGTTCCAACCCTCGAATGCAAGGAGCATGGGCGCGCCCCGGAGCGCGGGATGCACGTGCATGCGCAGCGGATCGTCCACACCGAAAGACTCGCACGCTTCCCGGGCCCATGACAAGGCCGCGCTCCGTACCGGTTCTCGAGGAACCCGTCAGCGGGCCAGGCGGTAGCCGTGCCCGCGCACCGAGAGGATGTGGCGGGGCCGCGAGGGATCGGGCTCGATGTAGCGGCGCAGTCGGACGATGAAGCTGTCCACCACGCGGGTCCGCGTGTCCGGCCGCAGCCCCCAGACCTCCTCGAGGAGCTCACCGCGGGTGACCGCCTCGCCGCGGCGGTCGACGAGGGCGCGCAGCAGACCGGCTTCCCGCGTGGTCAGGCTGACGCTCCCTCGCGGCGTCTCGAGCTCGAAGCGGTCGAAGTGGACGGTCGTTTCGCCGATTGCGACCGGGCGGTGCGATCCGGGCTCGGCCGAGACACCGTCCCAGCGGCGTCGGCGAAGCAGTCCGCGCACGCGCGCCAGCAGCTCGTCGAGGCGGAACGGCTTCGTCAGGTAGTCGTCGGCCCCCTCTTCGAGCCCGCGGACCAGGTCGTAGCTGTCGTCCTTCGCCGTGAGGATCAGGATCGGGATGAAGTTCCCGACGGCCCGCACGCGCCGAGCGACCTCGAAGCCGCTCAACTCGGGTAGCATCAGGTCGAGGATGACGAGGTCGAAGCTCTGCGCCGGGTCCGCCAGCACCTCGGCCGCCACGCGGCCGTCGCCCGCGATCTCCACGACGTGCCCCTCGGCTTCGAGGTTGTACTGCAGCCCCTCGGCGAGATGGGCTTCGTCCTCGACGATCAGGATCCGCGGCATCAGGAGCGGCGCGACGCCGCGCGCAGGGTGACGACGAAGCGGCTGCCCTCGCCGGATCCGCCGCTGCGCGCCACGACGCGCCCCCCCTGGCGGCGCACCAGGTTCCTGACGATGAACAACCCCAGTCCGAGTCCCGAGGCGGTGCGCTGCACGTCGCGCCCAGCCCGATAGAAACGCTGGAAGATCTTGCGCAGCTCGCTCGATGGAATGCCGATTCCGCGATCGGAGATCTCCACCCGGATGCGACCGTCGCCGCTCGGGATGACGGCGACCTTCACCTCCACCGGATCGTCGGAGTACTTCACCGCGTTCTCGAGCAGGTTGCGAAACACCACCGACAGCTCGCCGCCGTCGCCGCGGACGCGCACCTCCGGATCGACCTCGAGCCGCACGGCCTTGTCGGGGAGACCGTGCCGTCTTCCGATCTCTGCGATGCAGTCGGCGAGCAGATCGGAGAGGGGGACGGCTCCCGCCTTGCCGTCACGGCCCGGCTCCTCCGAGCGGGCCGCCGTGAGCACCTGGTCGACCGTCCGGTCGAGTCGCTCGAGGTCCTCGCCCATGCGATCCAGGAACTCCTTCCGTCGCGGCCGGTCCGGGTCGTGTCGCACGAGGGTCTCGACATACAGGCTCAGCGAGGCAAGCGGCGTCTTCATCTCGTGGGTCACGGCGTCGAGAAAGGCCCGCTGGCGCTGGTTGACCCGCATCTCGCGCACGAGCCAGGCGCAGAGCCAGACGAGCCCTACGATGACCAGCGCGAAGAAGACGGTCCCGAGTACCAGCAGCGCCCAATCGATGCTCGTGAGGCCGCTGGCGACCCGACGCACGTCGCTGACGACCAGGATCTGCCAGCCGATCGCGAGGCTCAGGACGAGGAGCGTGAGAACGATGCCCAGCGTGAGCGGGAAGCCGATCGAGCGCCGCACGGGGCCCTCCCCCCGAGGAGGTTACGATAGAATCGAGATGTCGTCTGCGGGGACCGCATGAGCGCCGACTGCAAAGCCCTCCGCGCCCTCAGCGGGTCGTCCGTGCGATCTCGGCTCGTCGCGTGCCTGGTCGTCGTGGGAGGCGCGCTCGCCGCGTGTCTCGGCGCTGCGGGTGTGGCGGCCGCCGGCCTTCCGCCCGAGGACGAGTGCCCGCTCCTGGGCGGGATCCCCGGTGGAGCCCCGAGCGAGGACGCCGTCCCCACGCTGGTCCGCGAGGGGACGATGCTCGGCTTCTCCGACCTGCTCTTGCTGCGTGGCCTGCTGCCGGACGAGGTCTGGCGCAACCGCGACCAGTTCTTCCACGACGGCATGCGCATGCTGATCGGCCCCTGCCACCGCCGCTACCCGGCGCCCCGCTTCTACGACCACGCGACGCAGGAGTTCGCCGGACGCTCGACGATCGATCGGCACGGAAACCTGAGCGGCTACGTGGCGGGACTGCCCTTCCCCCCCGACCGGATCGACCCGGAGGCCGGGGACGCCGGGGTGCGCTGGGCCTGGAACCTCGAGCACCGCTACCGCGGGGCGGGGCCGTCGGGCCGCTTTCGGATCGTCGACCTGCCTGGCCGCAGGGGCGGCGAGCAGCGCTACGAGGGCACCTTCTTCTTCGCCCAGACGAGCCACCGAGCGGACCTGCCCGAGACCGGCTATGCGCTTCCCGGGTCGGAGGACACCCTCTGGGTCGCGGGAGGGCGCTTTCTGAAGCCCTTCAACGCCCGCCACCTGGCCTGGCGGCAGGTGCGTCCCGCTAGCGTCCAAGAGCGCTATTCGGAGCCCGACGACACCTTCGTCTACGTGCCCTCCCTGCGAAAGGTGCGGCGCTCGGCGACCTCCTGGGTCGACGGCATGTTTACCCCCCGGTACCGGGTCAGCGGCGACACCGTGGGTGCCGGAACGATGCCGGCCGGCGACCCCCTAGGGGGCGGCACGCTCGGCCCCGTCAACCCGGCCGCCGCAGGGGCGGTCCACGTGACCGAGAACCTGCGGCGCGGGTTCGTGGGGCTGTCACTGCGGCCCAACGCGTACGCGTGGAAATTGCACGGCTTCCGCGAGGTGCTGGCACCGATCAACTCCGCGCGCTCGGGCTATCCCGCCCACGCCGACCGCAACTTCGGGGCGAGCGGCCTCTCGGTGGGGAGCGACCGCTGGGACGTGCGCTACGCGGTCCTGCTCGAGGGCGCGTCCCGCGAGCGGGGCAGCGAGTACAACGCGATCTTCCTCTACGTGGACTACCAGACCCAGCAGCCCCTCTACGTGATCACGAAACGTGGGCGCGGCCTCCTGGTGGACGTGGGCATCCTCGTCCACCGCTTCAGCGGTGACGTCGCCGACTACCCGGACTGGCCCGGCAAAGAGAAGGCGTACGTCTTCGACCCGGTCCTCGCGTCCTTCTACGCTGGCGGCGACGGCAGCGGATGGCGCCGTGAGTCCTACGACGTGAAATCCACGCCGCTGGAGGCCTCGGAGATCCGCCGTTACCTGAGCTCCGACTACCTGGCCCGCGGTCGCTGAAGCGAGCGGGGACGCGGGGTCCGCAATCCCTCAGAAAGTCCAGCGAAGGCGCAGGAACAGCTCGTCGCGGTCCTGGATATTGGAGATGAAGTTGAGGACGCCGTCCTGGTAGGCATCGGGACCCGCGCGGTTGCCGTTCGGGCCGAAGCCCCGGAGGGGCATCTCGTTGAACTGCGTGCGCCCGAAGAAGAACAGCATGCCGATCGTCGCCGAGAAGTTTTCGGTGAAGCGATACGACATCGACGGCAGGATGCCTCCCGACTGCGAATTGAAATCGTAGATGGTGATGAACTGCGGCAGCAGCCGGTCCTGGAAGTAGCCGGCCAGGACGGCGAACGTGAACAGCACGTTGAAGGGCCCGTTCGACGGCATGCTCTTGTGGTAGCCCTCGACGTACTGGAAGAACCACTGGGTGTTGAAGAAGAACGTGCGGTTCGGGTTCAGGAAGTTGATGAAGGTCGGGCGGTCCACGGAAACCGTCAGGTTGTAGGTCTGGACGTCGCTGACGTTGGTCGGGGAGCCGGAGTCCGGGACCGTCGTGTCCCCGACCCATGTGAACTCCATGCCCCAGTTCGTCTTGGTGACGTCCTCGGCGAAGTCCATCGAGAACCCGAGCACGTTGCGCCGGTTGTAGGCAAGCGCCAGCTCGCCTCCGCTCTGCCAGATGAAGCTACGGCGGCCGAAGCCGTTGGTCCCGCCGGCCCTCACGGTGTTCTTCCCGACGCCGGCCACGCCGAGGAGCCCCTTCAGGGTATCGCAGAACTGAGGCGCAGCAAAGGAGCAACGCGCCGGAGAGAACCGGTCCTCCGGATCGAAGCACTCGGGATCGACCATGATTTCTTCTTCGGGATCGCCGCTGCAGGAGAGGGCCGCCAGGAACATCTGCACGTTGAACGACACGGCGGCGCCTTCGCTCCGGAACAGGAAGACGTTTTCCGGACCGCGGCCACTCGGGTCCGTGCCCGCGAGCTCCGCGGCGAAGTCACGGGGAGTTTCTCCGTCGATCAAGCCGGACGGGCAATTGTGGCGCCTCAGATCGAGGCTGGCGGCGTCCTCGTCGGGCAGGCAGCCCGCGAGCGGGTGGAAGAGGGCCTGGGCCCCGGCAACAGGCGCGCCGACGCGCGTGCGCAGATTGATCCCGAGACTGAAGTCGTGGACGCGGGAGTTGGAGTTCTCGGCCAGCGTGCTGTCATCGGCGCAGGCTTCGAGCTCGCTCTTGAGCTGACCGCTCACCGCGCTCCCGGTGCGGGCGAGCGCGACGACCGGGACGCCGCCGATGTCGAGCTGCCGGCTGCTCCCTCCGATCACGCAGCCGTCCACCGACGGGAGGTAGCCCTCCTGGAACGTGACCGTGAACAGGGTCGGAACGCCGGTCATGTCGGTAGCGACGTCGATTGAGTCGATGCCCCGGCAGCCGGGCAGGATCTCGACCGTACCGTCGCTCTGGTTGAATACGGTGCAGGGCTGCGCGTTGCGGAAGGTCGAGCCCGCCGGCTGCACGGTTCCGAAGGAGTCGCTGTATTCGCCCAGGCGGAACGTCTGCGGCTGGATCAGGCTCTCGGCGGTGGTGAGCCAGGTCGCCTTGAGGGATGGAGAAGCTGTCGTTCCAGGCACCAGGAGCCGTAGGGGGACAGTCTCGTCGTCGCCGGTGCCGGGTATGCCGTCCGGGCCGTCGGGGTCGAGCGGGCGCCAGATCCGACAGAAACGCGGCAGGATCGCGGCGGTCTCGCACTCGTTGATGAGGCCGGGGCGATCCACATTCTCGGATTCTTCGAAGGCCGCGAGCAGCCGCGGCGTGTAGAACTCCGGGCCGGTGCCTTCGATGCCCGCCCATGCCTGCACGATGAAGCTCGCGTCCGCATTGAGGAGGTCGATTCCCCCGCCCTGCGGGGTGAGGGGCGCGTCCTGCACCACACCGGTCACCGGGTCGTACTCCTCGACCACGTCCGAGGAGTCGCAGCGCGTTCCGAAGAAGGGGCCGCAGCCCAGCAGCGCCTTCTGCTCGTTCGTGAGCGTGCTGTCGAGCGTCAGCCAGTCCCCCGGCGTCAACGCGTCCCCCGCGATGCCCGGGTCGTAGTGGAAGCTGAACACCCGGCAAGGCCCCGCGTTTGGCTTCCGGCCGGGGCCGGTCGTCGCGCAGTCCAGGAACTCGGTCATCCCCGTAGCCGGATTGAAGAAGGGCACAGCCGTCGGGCCTGCCGGATTCGGAATGTTGATCGACTCGTTGCTGGAGGTGATGATGCCGTCCCAGCCACCCGCCTGGAGCGCGGACACGCACTCCGCGGGGGTCGCGAAGGGCGCGCCGGTGTCCGGGTCGCAGATCGGGCCCCGATCGCGGTTGATTGCGACGAGAGGCGCCGGCTTGCCGAACTCGTCGCCCGCGGTCCGGAACTGGTTCGTGGCCGCGACGACGAAGAGCTGGGACGCCGGCTCACCGGACAACGCGCTGCTGAAGAACTCGATCAGCGGGAACGGGACGATCCCGCCCTGGAGGTTGTTCGGGCTGCCGAACAGGGCCAGCGCGCACCGCTGCACGTCGAGGTTCGAGGCGCCGATGGTCGAGCTGCAGATGAAGGCGTGGAACTGCTGGTTCGCGGAGTGGTTGTAGAGGGCGTTCTCGGCGCCGCCGAAGTCGTTTTCCGCCTGGAAGCCGGCGGCTCCGCCGGCCTTCAAGCACGGCGCGTTGGCCCCGATCCCGCGAGGGCTCGACGACTGCCAGTTCTTGGAGGCGTCGAAGGGCAGGGCCACCGGCGTCGCGCCGTCGACGATCTCCACGTCGAGGCTCCCGGCGGAGGGCGTGTCGCAGTCCCCCTCGTTCTGGGGCCCGGGCACCCCTGCCGCGAAGCGCGTCACCACCGGCCGCCCCGTCACGAGATCGACGTTGCGCTCGTAGAAGAAGAAGGGGTCGGCATGCGGCAGGTCGTCGTAGCCGTAGAAGTCCATGAGGGCGAAGCTGAAGCGATCCCAGCGCCACTCGACGCGGCCGCCGACCTCGAGCCCCTTGATGTTGTTCCAGGGGTTCGGCGGACGATCCACGCCGGCGACGCCGATGCCCGCGAAACCGTGAGCGGCGAGGCCGAACGTGGCGCCGCAGACGACGTTGATGGTGTACGGCTCGCCGCAGGCCCCGAGGTCGGTCGGCGTGAACTCGTCGAAGTTGGTCGCGAACTCGACCCGGACGTCCTCGAGGGGCCCGACGTCGTAGAGCGAGTAGATCGCCTTCGCCGACCACACCGGGATGCGCGCCTCCTCGAGCGTGGGCAGGGTGGCCAGGGCGATGTCGACGGGGTTGAACTGGTCGGTGGTGCGGAAGAGCTCCGTCTTGCCCCAGACGATGTTCTGCCGTCCGATGCGCATGTAGAGGCGGCTCTCGAGCATCTCGATGTCGAAGTACGCCTCTTTGAGCTCCTTGGTCTGCTGCTGCGACGCCCCCCGATTCCACGCCCGGCGCCGCTCGCTGATGTCGAACGGCGTTTCGTCGAAGTCCCGGGTCCTGAGCGCTCGGCGCAGCCCGGCGCTCGGGTAGTAGATGCCCTGGGCGCTCAGGAGATCCCCGTTCGCCGACGTATCGAGGAAGCTCAGGTCCGCGGCCGGACGCAGCGGAAGCTCGCCGGCGCCGCCCGCGATGAAGACGTTCCGGAGGGGGATCAGACCCGCCGAGACCTGGACCCCGTCGATGGTGTTCTGCGCCGCGACGCTCCGGCCGTCCTTGTGGACGCCGCCCGGGCACCGGAATGCGTCCCGGATGTTGGAGCGACCGTCGTCGGAGCAGGAGGGACCGTTGGGGAAGTTTCCGTCGGCGTCGTCGCCCGGGAAAAACGTGACGATGCCGCTGAAGTCGCCGCCAAAACCCTCCCGATTGAGGCTCTCGAACTGGGGCATGGCCCTCTGGATGGCGATGATCGTGCGGCTGGTCGGGGTGCCGTCGGTCGCCAACATCCGGGTGTTCAGCAGGGTCGTCGGGTTGATGGAGGGATCGACGTCGAGGTAGAAGCCTCGGTTCAGCTGCCGCGCTGCGAGATCCAGGGGAGGGCCGGTCGGGTCCACCGCGGGGTCACCGCCCTGTGCCTGCGTCTCCACGAAATAGATGTTGAACAGGTCGAAGGGCCCCTGGGTCTGGGTCACGGGACTCACGGTGACGGCGGTTTCCACCCCTGCGCCGAACAGCTCGTCGAGGATCGCCTGCTGGTTGGCGACCTGATCCGGGGGAATCACGACGTCGATGGTCGCACGCTGGAGCTCGGTGTAGGGCACACCGCTCCTGTCCGTGGCCGTATCGTCGCTGGCGAGCTCCGGCAGGAACGTCGGGTCGAAATTCGGGGTGGGGTCCACGTACGCGGAACCGCCCGCCTGGTTCTCCGGAACGATCAGCCCGCCGTTGACCGCGAGCCGGATGTCGGGGTCGCCCTCGTAGAAGCGCGTCCTCACCGCCGCGCCCGCGATGACCGGCGCGGCGCGTCCGCGATAGGGGTTGGCCCTGTCGATCAGCGCCGCGTTCGCAGCGACCGGCTGGTTCCTGGGCAGCCAGGGCGCCAAGAGCCCGATGCCACCCGTGGTCGACGCGGCCGTAACGGCCTTCGCGGCGAACTTGTAGTCGATCACGGACTCGAGCGTGTAGCGGCCGGGGTCGTCGCTCGGGGGAGGGGGCTCGGCGAAGCCGCCCGTGGGTTTGAGGGGATCGCTCTGGAGATTCGCCGGGATCGGGTCCCCGCCCAGGCCGTCGAAGAGGCCCTCGAAGATCGACATCTGGTCGGGCGTGGCCGGGTCCCGGGTGGGGAGCACCCGCTGCCTGGACACGACGGCCCCGTCGACGAGCTTCTTGGCGGGAATCGTGCCCCCGAACTGCTTCTCGCTCGCGTCGCTGAGCCGATCCGGCAGGTCCCTGGAGTCGTTTCCAAAGGTGCGGACCATCGGGAAGATGCCGCAGCCCTTGGAGTAGATGCAGTCATAGCGGCCCTCGACGCGCACGTAGGCGCTCAGGAGGTCGATCGGTCCGAACCCGTCGGGGGCGATGTCGGCCTCGAACTCGACGTTCAGGATGTTGTACCACTGCGTCAGGTCCGTCTGTTCCTTCCAGGACCGGTTGATGGCGCGCGTATTGATCTCGAAGAAGCCGTGGGCCTGGAGACGGCCCTCGAAGGCCTCGAGTGCCGTGGCGCGCGGCGCGTGCAACGCGCAGATCGCCAGAACCAGCAGCGCGAACCGTCCGAACGATTGCCAGCGACGACGCAGCCCCCGAGCCATGGCTCCTCCTGCATGCCCAGTCGCATTCGCCGGCGGCGCTTTCCCCGAGTCGCCGGAGACCTGCGCGCAGATGCCTCGCCGAAGAGCGCAATCGGCGCGCTCCCGCCGATAGCCCTGCCTAGGGCTCTTTCGAACGCAGTTATACCCCCGGCGGGAGCCGGAAAACAACGATTTCTTTGTCGTGGCGCGGGCGGAGCAGCCCGCAGAGGCAGGGCAGGAGGGACGCTAGTCGTCCCGACCGGGCCCGCTGGGCGCCCGGCGTGTCGATTTCCCGCTGTGCTTTCGCGCGGTCTTCGCGGCAGCGGGCTTCTTGCGCGTCCCTTTTTGGGGGGTTGCGTTCTTGGGGCGCGCCTTCCGGGCGGCGGCCTTCTTGCGCGGCTTCGCCTTGCGCGACGTCTTCTTCGTTCGCGGCGCCGGATGGGTGGAAGCCGCGCGCCGGCCCTTGGCGGTACCGCGGGTCCGCGGCTGGAACTCGAAGCCGTGCCTTCCGTTCTCCTTGAGCACGAGCGTCGCCGCGAAGGGACGCCCGAAGCGCGACGTGAAGTCCGAAAGCAGCTCCGTCTTCCCGGTTAGAAGGTAGACGGCAGCCTCGTCCCGCGTGATTTCGCGCTTGCAGACCGTTCGCGGCAGGACGAAACCGCAGCTCTTCGGGCGCGCCTCGTCCTTGCCGAGCTCCTCTTCCTTGAGCTTGCGCTCGCAGATGAACTGGGTCGGCGCTTCGACGACCGAGCACTCCTCGTCGAAGGGGCAGCGTCCGACGGGCTCCGAGTCCACGTCGTATTCCGGCACGTCGCTGACGCCTTCCCCCTCGTTCCAGCCCAGGGAACCCACCTTGAGCCGCCAGGCCTCGCGATCGATCTCGATGACGCCCCGGTAGGTCCGGCCGCTGCGGGCGGTGAAGCCGTCGAGGGGCCCGGTCTTTCCGTCGCGCAGCAACGCCGCGACGGCGCTGCGATCGAGATAGCGACCCGACGTGTCCTTCCAGAACCGCATCGGGCAGTCGTCCTCGCGCTCGACACCTTCCACCGGCTTGCAGCGGTAGAACCAGGCCATCTCGATCACGGGGCGACCGCAGCTCGGGCACTCGCCCAGCGTCTCGTCCAGGTCGTAGAGTTCGTCGTACTCGAAGCTCTTGGCGCAATCCACGATCTCGCTCGCGTAGTCGACGATCTCGCGCATGAAATCGTCGGCGCTGCGGCCACCGCGCTCGACCTGGATGAGGTGGTACTCCATCTCCCCGGTCAGCTCCGGCGAGGTGAGCCGGTCGACGTGGATGCGCCGAAGCGTGTCGATCAGGCGGATCCCCTTCACCGTCGGGCGCAGCGCCTTGTCCGCGCGGACGGCATACCCCTTTGCGATCAGGTTCTCGATGACGTCGGCGCGCGTCGCGGGGGTTCCGATGCCCTTCTCGTGGAGCACGGCCGAGAGGTTCTCGTCCTCGATCTGCTTGCCGGCGTTCTCCATCAACGACAGCAGGCGTCCCTCGGTGATGCGCGCCGGCGGCTTCGTCTCCTCGGCGATGACCTCGGGCTCTCCGCTCCGAACGGGAACGCCGGAGGCATCCTTGCTTCCCGGCACGAGCGGACGCAGACCGCCCTGCCGTTGCTCATCGGCGCTCGCGGGCAGCACCGCCCGCCAACCGGGCTCCACGAGCGACCGCTCGCGCGTCCGGAATCGCTCCCCGCCCACGTCGGTGATCCGCTCGACCCGCTCCCACAGCGCCGGGGGATGGAACGCCCCGAGGAAGCGACGCACGACGAGGTCGAACAGGCGCCGGTCGTCGCCGCCGAGCGCCGGGGACGGCAGCTCACCGGTCGGGATGATGGCGAAGTGATCGGACACGCCGCGATCGTCGAAGATGCGCTTCTGGTTCCCGAGGCCCTCGCTTCGCAGGCGCGCCGCGGCGGTGGCGTAGTCCGCAAGGCCGTCGGCGCCGCCCTTCGCGCCCCGCTCGAAGGCGCGGAGCGCCTTGTTCACGGTGTCGCGGTAGTCGTTCGGAAGGCAGCGCGAGTCCGTGCGCGGGTAGGTGATCAGCTTGTGGCGGTCGTAGCAGCGCTGGGCGGCCGAGAGCGTGCGGCGCGCCGACCACCCAAAACGTCGGTTGCCCTCGCGCTGGAGGCTGGTCAGGTCGAAGAGCGGCGGAGCCGACTCCCGCGAGGGCTTGCGCGTCTCGTCGGCAGTCCCCGCCTGCTCGCTCACGGCGGCGGCGATCTCCCGGGCCCGCGCCTCGTCGAAGATCCGATCGGCGCGCCCCGCCTCGTCCTGTCCCGACTCGAAGGCGGAGTCGAACCACTCGCCCGTGTAGGCGTTCCCGGCGTGCTCGAAGGTCCCGGTCACCCGCCAGTAGGGCCGCGGCACGTGGGCGAGGACCTCGAACTCGCGCTCCACCAACATGCCGAGTGTCGGGGTCTGTACCCGCCCCGCCGACCACGCGGTCTTCTCCTTGCGGCTCTTCAGGCGCTTCGTGAACGCGCGGGTGGCGTTCATGCCGATCAGCCAGTCGGAACGGGCCCGGCAGGCGGCCGCGTCGGCGAGGCCCTGAAGATCTTCGCCGGGCCGGAGGCTCTCGAACCCGCGGCGAATCGCCTCGACCGTCATCGACTGCAGCCAGAGCCGGCGGATGGGCTTGTGGGAATCGAGGTGATCGACGATCTCGCGAAAGATCAGCTCCCCCTCGCGACCGGCGTCGCAGGCGTTGATGACCTCGTGCACGTCCTTGCGGGCGAGCAGCTTGCGAATCGTCCGGATTCGCTCGCTCTGCCCTTTCTTGGGCCTGTAGCGAAACTCCTGCGGCAGGATCGGCAGGGTGTCGAGGGTCCAACGCTTGTACTTCTCGTCGACCTCCTCCGGCGGCAGCAGCTCGAAGAGGTGCCCCACGGCGA
>JAOTUO010000112.1 GCA_029863845.1 Myxococcales bacterium | reverse complement strand
GCCCGGCATATCATCCGGGTCGATCCGGAGGACGCCGGTCGTGACGGTCGTGCCGCCCGTGTGCGTGAGCGGCCCGTTGACCGTGAGGATTCCGAAGCACTTTGCGCCGTCGACCGCTTCGACGCAACCGGTCTGGAGGGCGCCGATCTTCTCCACGCGCCCGGCGCCCGTGACGGTCCCGGTGAAGGCGTCGTCGACTCCTTGGTCGAAGACGAGAAGGGTGTCGGCGGCGAGGGTGATGGTGCCTTGAAGGCTGTCCGCATTGCCCTGAAGCGTGCCGGCTGTGACGGTGGTGCCGCCCGAGTAGGTGTTGGCGCCCAGGAGGATGAGCGTGGCGGCGCCGAGCTTCTCGACCTGGCCGCCAGTGAGCGGCGGAGCGTCCGCGTCGGCGATCACCTCGCTCAGGGTCTGGTCCTCCCCGACGTCGAACTTCAATCGGATGTCGTCGAAAATTGCGAGCTGTCCGTTCTGCAGGATGACGTCCGCAATGGTCGTGTCGGCTGCGACGTCGAAGAGGGATCGGGTGGCGTCGCCCCGGACCGTGAGATTCGTCGCCGTCGTGCCGTCGATCAGGAGCTGCTGCGAGATGTTCAGGGGCAGCGGGGTCAGCAGCGTGATCGTGCTGCTGGCGGGCAGCGAGGAGGCGAAATCGATGACATTGCTCGTAGCCACATCGTTGTTGGCCGCCGTGATCGCCTCGCGCAGCGAGCAATCGGTCGCGTCGCAGACGCCGTCGTCCGTATCCGCCGTCTTCGTGACCGTGAAGGTCGCGGCTCCGGCTGGGCCTACGGCCAGGACGATCCAGAACGCGGCGAGGCCGAGTCGGGCCAGCGGAGAGGGACGGCGGCGGGGTGTGAGGGGCACCATCAGGACCTCGCTCGGGTTGCGGGTTTCGCGAATCTAGCGGGTGTAGCGAAGCGGCCAGCCGCACGCACGGAAGGCGGATTCCTGCGCCGATTCCAGCCGTTGGCAGACTTCTCGAGAATCGAGCACAGTGTCTGCGTCCGGTCATTCAGCAGGTGCCCGACGTGCGCTCGCTCCCCTCCCGCCTTCATCGAACGCTGGTCGACGGGGCGAGGAGTCTGCTGCCCAAGGCGGTCGCAGACCTCGAGCACGAGCTGGACGAGAGCCTCGCCAAGGCGCCGCTTCGGCTCAACCAGTACGGGTACGACCCCTACGGCTTCCATCCCCGCCGGGCGCGAACCTTCATGCTCCCCGCCGCGCTGCTCTACCGCTTCTACTTCCGTGTCGAGGCCCACGGCATCGAGAACGTGCCGCCGGGGAAGGTCGTGCTGATCGCGAACCACTCCGGGCAGGTGCCCTACGACGGCGCCATGCTCCTGATCGCGATGCTGCTCGAGGCCGATCCCCCGCGCATCTGCCGGGGCATGGGCGAGTACTTCCTGTGGAAGGTTCCGTGGATGGGCGTGACCGCGACCCGCACGGGCACCGTCGTGGGCACGCCCGAGAACTGCGTCGCCATGCTGGAGTCGGGAGAGTGCGTGATCGTCTTCCCGGAAGGCGCGCGTGGGGCCAACAAGCCCTTCCGGCAGCGCTACCAGCTCCAGCCCTTCGGCCAGGGCTTCATGCGCCTCGCGCTCGAGAGCGATGCGCCCATCGTGCCCGTCGGAATCGTGGGCCCCGAGGAGCAGCAGCCGGGCCTCGCCAACTTCCGGCGGGCCGGGCGCTTCGTCGGCCTGCCGTCGCTTCCGGTCACGGTCTCCTTCCCCTGGCTCGGTCCGCTCGGACTTCTGCTGGCGCTGCCCGTGAAGTACCGCATCCACTTCGGAAAGCCGCTGCACTTCGAGGGCGGTTCCGACGAGGAGGACGAAGTCATCCAGCAGAAGGTGGCCGTGGTGAAGCAGGCGCTCGCCGACCTGCTCGCCCACGGCCGCCGCGAGCGCCGCGGCATCTTCTCCTGATCGCGTGCCTTCGGCGCCCCGGCCGGGGGGTGGCCGGATCCGTTCGGCGCCGCTATCGGATACGCCGTGACCGGGCGCCGTACCGTCGCCTTGACCCTGGCCAGCCTCGCGGTCGCTCTCGGCGTCGCGCTCCTCGCCCGAGGCCCGCGCCGCGTCGTCTACCGGGGCGGCCCCATCCTGACGATGGACGCCAAGAGCCGCGTGGTCTCGGCGCTTGCCGTCGTGGGCGATCGCATCGCGGCCGTCGGCGACGAAGACGAGGTCCGGCGCTTCGTCGACGCAGGGGCGCGCGTCGTCGACCTCCAGGGACGCGCGCTGCTGCCCGGCTTCATCGACGCCCACGGGCACTTCCCCGGAGCCGGGATCTACGCCGTGATGGCGGATCTGAACAGTCCGCCGATCGGCGACGTGGAGGACATCGAGGGGCTGCTCGCGCGCCTCGCCGCGAAGGCGTCGCACACCAAACCGGGCGCATGGGTCGTCGGCATGGGCTACGACGACACGCTGCTCGCCGAGGGGAGGCACCCGACGCGGGTGGATCTGGATCGCGCCTCCCGCGAGCACCCGGTCGCGATCTGGCACGTCTCCGGTCACCTGGCGGTGGCGAACGGCCTCGCGCTCGAACGCCTCGGCATCGACCGCTCGACGCCGGACCCCGAAGGCGGGCGCATCCGCAGGGATCCGGAGACGGGGGAGCCGGACGGCGTGCTCGAGGAAGAGGCCGCCGACGGCCTTCAGGCGCAGCTCTTGCAGCCCTCGCTGCTCGACTCGCTCCGTGTCGTGCGCCGGGCGAGCGCCCTCTACCTGGCCGCCGGCGTCACCACGGCCCAGAACGGCTACGCGAGCGTCGCGCACATGCGGGGCCTCGCGTGGCTGTCGCGGCTCGGGCTGCTGCCGCTGCGCGTCGTGCTGTGGCCGGGCGAGGTGGCGGCCGAGGCGCTCCTCGACGGCAGCTTCGTGTTCGTTTCCCCGGACCCGCGGTGGCTGCGGCGCGGCGCCGTCAAGCTCATCGCCGACGGCTCGATCCAGGGCTACACCGGCTACCTGAGCCGTCCCTATCACGTGCCGCCCGGAGACGATCCCGGGTACCGCGGCTATCCCCGGATTCCGCGCGACGCGCTGATCCGGCAGGTCGGGCGCTACCACGCACAGGGTCTCCAGGTCGCCGTCCACGGCAACGGCGACGCGTCGATCGACGACATTCTCGATGCCTTCGAGGCTGCGCAGCGAGCGCACCCGCGCGAGGACGCGCGCCCGGTGTTGATCCACGCCCAGATGGCCCGCGACGACCAGCTCGACCGCATGCGGGCGCTCGGCGTGATCCCCAGCTTCTTCAGCCTGCACACCTACTACTGGGGCGATCGGCATCGCGACATCTTCATGGGACCCGAACGGGCGGCCCGCATGAGCCCCGCCCGCGGCGCGAGCGAGCGCGGGTTGCGCTTCACGATCCACACCGACGCTCCGGTGGTTCCGATGGAGCCGCTGCGACTGGTCTGGGCGGCCGTGAACCGGCGATCGACGAGCGGCGCCACGATCGGCGCGGACCAGCGCATCGGCGTGATGCAGGCGCTGCGGGCGGTCACGATCGACGCGGCCTACCAGCACTTCGAGGAGACCGACAAGGGCTCGCTGGAGCCCGGAAAGCTCGCCGACCTCGTCGTCCTCGACCGCTCGCCGCTGGCGGATCCAGCGCACATCGATCGCATCCGGGTGCTGGAGACCGTCGTGGGAGGGCGCAGCGTCTACCGGGCCGAGCGCTCGCCGTAGCGCACCGCCGCGGCTCCCGGGAGGTCGCGCTGGTCGCCCCGGGCGAGTCCTGCTACAAGCCACCCGGCGACCGGGATCGCCGGGGAGCCCCGTGAAGAAGACCTTCGGTGTGGCGCTCGGGCTGGTGGTGCTCGCCGCCGGGACGGCGTGGGCGGACCTCGTCGTCCCCTCGGAACGCGTCCGAAGCGGCGTCTTCGTGCGCGAGCACGCCACCCGCGACAGCCGGGTCGTCGCCAGCCTGATTCCGGGGGGCACGGCCGAATACCTCCGCTCGGTGCCCGGCTGGCACCGCGTGCAGCTCGCGGACGGCACCCTTGGCTACGTCAGCGAGGCCTGGACGCGGCGGATCCCGGCTCCGCCCGAGGATCCCGGCCCGGTCGCGGCGGGCCCCCGCTCGCGGGGCTTCGGGCTGCTGGGGATCGTCCGCTCCGCCGTCACCTCCGTCTTTCGCGGGAGGCCGCGGGTGGACTTCGTGATTCGCGATCCCCATCCCCGCCGCTCGGTCTACCGGCACACCGATCCCCACCTCCCGGTCTCGGGCTTCGCGACGCCCCTGGGCGCCGGCGGGAGCTACGACATCATGCTGGTGATCGACGTCTCGACCTCGACCAACGAGTACGCCGAGACCGACGTCAGCGGCGACGGGCGGCGCGACGACGTGTGGAGCGGCGAGGACTCGATCCTCCGGGCCCAGACGCGGGCCGCGGGCAACTTCGTGCGAGCGCTGAAGCGCCTGCCGCGCAACCACAACGGGCAGCGGATCCACGTGGGCGTCGTGACCTTCGCCGGCGACGAACGCTTCCGTCTCCGACCCGAGGATAAACGCTTCGATCCCACGCCGGAGAGCATCTACGCGCTCGCCCATCGGGACGCCGCCACGCTCGTCCCGCTGACCCGCGACTACGAGGCGATCCAGAGACGGCTCGAGATCCTCGCGCGGAGCCAGCCGCTGGGAACGACGAACTTCGCCGCGGGCATCGGACGAGCGATCATCGAGCTCGCCGGGCTCGACGCGCAGGGGGCCACGAGCCGGCCGCGCGCGGACGCGCAGAAGGTGATCCTGTTCCTGACGGACGGAAAGCCCCGCCTGCCCTACGACCGCTTCGAGGCGAGGCGGGCCGCCCTGCGCGCGGCAAAGCTCGCGGAGCGCTTCGACATCCGGATCAACACCTTCGCCCTGGGCAAGAACGCCCTGACCCGGTCGGCGAACAGCTCGGTCCGGGAGATGGCGAGCAGGGCGGACGGAAACTTCGTCCAGCTCGAGAACCCCGCCGACATCGTGACGATCCTGAACGCAACGTCGTTCGCCTTCGTCGACCAGGTCAAGCTCATCAACCAGACCACCGACCGCGAGACACGCTACGTCACGACGGGGATCGACGGCTCCTTCTACGGAGAGATCGCCCTCGAAGAGGGCGAGAACGAGATCGAAGTCATCGCGATGCTGCACGATCGCCGCGAGGCCTCCGAGACGTTCACGGTCGAATACCGGTACGCGGTTCCCGTGCACGAGCTGGTGCAGCAGCTCGAGACGATCCGCGGCGAGAACCGCGTGCTGATCGAGCAGATCAAGGACCGGCTGACCGGGGAGATGGAAGCGGCCCGGGCGCGGAAACGGCTCGAGCTCTTCGTGGAGGAAGGCCCGTCGGACTGAGGGCGATCCGCGCGGGACGTCGATCGCGGCCGCGCACCGGAAGTGGCCGCTGTGGCGGACGGGTCGGATCCCCGGTACGGTTGATGAGTCCCTCGCAGCCCCCCCAGAGTGAGTGTCGATGACCCGTTTCGTGGCGAAGTTGTTCCTGCGCGCGACCGGCTGGGAGCCCGAGGGCGAGAAGCCCGCGGCGCGCCGCTACGTGCTGATCGCGGCGCCGCACACGTCCAACTGGGACCTCGCCTACCTGCTCGCGCTGTCCGTCGCGCTCGACGTGAAGGTCTCCTTCATGGCGAAGCACACGCTCTTCCGCGGGCCCATGGGCTGGGTGATGCGGCGGGTGGGCGGCATCCCGGTCCGCCGCCATCGGCGCGAGAACGCCGTTGATCAGATGGCCCGGGTCCTGAACGAATCCGAAGCCCTGTGCCTCGCGGTCCCGGCCGAGGCGACACGCAGCTACGTGCCGTACTGGAAATCGGGCTTCTACCACATCGCGCGGTCGGCCCACGTGCCGATCGTCATGGGCTATCTCGACTACGCGAGAAAGCGCGGCGGCTTTGGCCCCGAGCTGATTCCGACCGGTGACCTGAGCGAGGACATGGAAGAGGTCCGGAGCTTCTACGCCGACAAGGTCGGGAAGTACCCCGGCCGGTTCGGCGAAATCCGCCTCAAGGAAGAGATGTAGCCGCCGACGGCACGGATCCCGGCGACTCCGATATAGTGGGGGCCGGCGCCGGCCGGCCCAGGCCCACCCGGCCCACAGCTCCAGAGGGGGAGGGATCGGGATGCGCCGAGTCGTTGGCCTCGCGTCGCTGCTCGTCCTCGCCGTCTCGGCCGCGCGCGCCGACGTGCCGATCGAGCAGCTCGGCCGCACCGAAAACCTGACGGCACCGCCGAACCCGCACTGGGTCTGGGTCGCCGACGTGCTGCTGCGGCGCAGCGCGCTGCTCGACCTCGACCGGGGCGCCTTCCTCGGTATGGTGAGCACCGGCTACCTCGCCCCGACGGCGTCCTTTTCCCGCTCGCGCAGCGAATTCTACTGGCCGGAGACCTACTACTCGCGAGGCAGCCGCGGAAGCCGGACCGACGTGGTCACCTTCTACGACACGCTCTCGCTTTCGCCAACGGGCGAGGTGGTCATTCCGCCCAAGCGTGCGATCAACGTCCTTCCGTCGGGGAACGCCGCGCTGACGGACGACGACCGCTTCCTCGCGGTCTTCAACATGACGCCCGCGACCTCGCTCAGCATCGTCGATGTCGGGCGGCGGGCCTTCGTGGGCGAGATCGCGACGCCGGGATGCAGCCTGGTCTTCGCGGCCGGGACGCGGCGCTTTCTCGTGCTCTGCGCCGACGGCTCGCTGCTGACCGTGACCCTCGACGACGCCGGCCGCGAGGCCAGCAAGGTGCGCGCGGCGGCCTTCTTCGACTGGCGCTCCGATCCCGTCACCGAGAAGGCCGTGCGCTACGGCGACCGCTGGCTCTTCGTCTCCTTCGAGGGGATCGTGCACCCGGTGGACGTCTCCGGGGATGCGCCGCGCATCGAGGCGACCTGGTCGCTGCTGGACGCGGACGACCGCAGCGCCTCCTGGAAGATCGGAGGCTACCAGCACCTCGCCGTCCACCAGGCGTCGGGCCGCTTCTACTCGCTCATGCACCAGGGAGGCGCGGACACGCACAAGGAGCCCGGCTCGGAGCTCTGGGTCTACGATCTCGCCACGCGCAAGCGCATCCAGCGGCTCGAGCTGCGTCACCCGGGATTCTCGTTGCTGAGCCAGGATTTCGAATTCGGGAGGTCGTGGGTCTGGCCTTTCGACCGGCTCTACGACTGGATGCTCGACTTCGTCGTCCCCAACCCCGGCGTGAGCCAGATCCAGGTGACCCAGGACGACGAGCCGCTGCTGGTCACGGGCTCGCAGTTCAGCGGATCCGTCGCGGTGTACGAGGCACGCAGCTTGCGCTTCCTGCGGCGGGTGCCTTCGGGGAACCTCACGGTCCACTCGTTGCAGGCGCCGTGGGGGGGGCGGGGGAGGGCGCCGTGAGCTTCGATCTCGATCCCGCCGTACGGATCGCACTGAGGCTGTCGCTGGCCCTGCTCCTGCTCGCCGCATCCCATCACAAGCTGCGGGAATTCGAAGCGTTCCGATCCGCCATGGCGAACTACCGGCTGCTTCCGGATCGGTGGACGCGCGTCGCGGCTGCGGGGGTCGCGAGCGGCGAGCTCGCCGTCGGGATCGCGCTGCTGGCGCCCGGTCTCACGCGCGCGGCCGCGGGCGCCGCCGTCGCGCTGCTCGCGCTCTACACCGCAGCCATCGCGATCAACCTGATCCGCGGCCGCCGCGACATCGACTGCGGCTGTGCGGGTCCGCGGGCGCGGCGACCGCTGAGCGGGGGCCTCGTGGCGCGAAACGCCGTGTTGATGCTCGTCGCGGCCGCGTGCGCGCTTCCGGCCGCGGGACGCCCCCTGGTGTGGCTCGACGGCGTGACGCTTGTGGCCGGCGTCACGGTGCTGGTCTTCCTGTACGGCGCGATCGACGCGAGCCTCGCCCACGCGCCGCGTCTGCGCGCGCTCGGAGGTAGTAAGGCGTGATCGATGCACTGATCGTCTCCAACGTCCTGCTGTGGGTTCTCGTGATCGTGCTCTCGGGGGTCGTCCTCGCGCTGGTGCGGCAGGTCGGCGTGCTGCACGAGCGGGTCGCTCCGGCGGGTGCCCTGGTGCTGGGCGACGGTCCGCGGGCCGGCGAGCCGGCTCCGGTGCTCGAGCTCGAAGACTGGAACGGGCGTTCCCTGCGGATCGGCGGCGCCGACCCGGGAGGCCGGAGCACGCTGCTCTTCTTCCTGTCGCCGAGCTGCCCCGTCTGCAAGACGTTGCTGCCGGTCCTCGACTCGGTCCGATCGGCGGAGGATCGCTGGCTGCGCGTGCTGCTCGCGAGCGACGGCCCCCGACCGGAGCACGAGGACTTCGTCCGGGAGCAGGGCCTGTCAGAGCGCGGCTACATCCTGTCCAGCGCGCTGGGTCTCGCCTACCGCGTGGGAAGGCTGCCCTACGCCGTTCTCATCGACGAGGGGGGCGTCGTGCGGGCGACGGGCCTCGTGAACTCGCGGGAGCACCTGGAGAGCCTGTTCGAGGCGAAGGAGCGGGGAGCTCCCTCCGTGCAGGACTATCTCGAGCGCCAGAGGGGTGAGCGTCGCGTCGCGTAGGCGGCGCCGCGCACGCGCGGTTTCCCGCCAAGGCCGAGGAGAAGCGCCATGTACCGAATCGATCGCTGGTTCACGCAGTCGGCCCGCTGGCTCGCACGCCGGACTTCCCGCCGCAGCTTCCTGACGCGCGTCGGGACGCTGCTCGTCGGCGGCGCCGCGCTCCCGCTGCTCCCGGTGGCCCGCGCCTCTTCGCCTTCCCGCGCGCCGGCCCCGGGCGAGCCCGATCCCTCCACGCCGGAGGGCGATCCCGCGAACTGCAACTACTGGCGGCACTGCGCCGTCGACGGCTTCCTCAGCAGCTGCTGCGGCGGGACGCAGTCCTCCTGTCCCCCCGGAACGGAGATGTCGTTGATCACCTGGCTCGGCACCTGCCGCAATCCGGCCGACGGCAAGGACTACGTCATTTCCTACAACGACTGCTGCGGAAAGGACGTCTGCGGCCGCTGCTTCTGCCAGCGGCAAGAGGGCGACCGGCCCGTCTACGTCTCGCCCAAGAGCAACGACATCAACTGGTGCATGGGTACCGTGGGCGTCGTCTACAACTCGACCGTGGCGGTCGTCGTCGGCGTGGCGACCGAGTCGTGATGCCGGTGCCGGGGTGAGCGTCGGCGCGCGCGTCCAGTTCGCGGCGGTGTGGATCGCCGGGGTGGCGTCCGCGCTGGGGGCGGTGTCCCCCGCGTCGGCCGGGTCGCCGCAGATCTCCTATATGCTCCAGTGTCAGGGCTGCCACCTGGCGGACGGCAGCGGCGCGCCCGGCGCGGTCCCGTCGCTCGACGGCATGGGGAGGTTCCTCGGTGTGCCGGGGGGACGGGCCTATCTGGTCCGGGTGCCCGGCAGCGCGCAGTCGCCGCTGAGCGACGGCGAGCTCGCCGAGCTGCTGAACTGGATGCTTCGCAGCTTCACTCCTGACTCGATCCCGGCGCACTTCGTGCCCTTCAGCACCGAAGAGGTTGCCGGGGTCCGCCGCCCACCCCTGATCGACGTGGACGCGGCGCGTGCGGATCTGTTGCGGCGGATCCAGAGCCGCGATCGCGAACCCGGGCCGTCGCAGCTTCCCTGAGGACCGGCTTCGACTTCGGGCGCGGGAAGCGGCAGCTTCCGGCTGCTTTGCACCCGATTTTTCTCCACGGCTGCGGTCACTTAGGGCGCACTCTTCAAGTCGAGGACTCAGTCTTTCGATGGATACCGCTACGGTAGATCACCCGAGGGGCGGGACGCCGCGATCGTCGGGTCCGCGTCGTTCGCCGGCTTCGAGCCCGGGGGCGACCGCCGGACGTGGTGCGGCGGCCCGGCCGAGGACTGTGTGTCACTGAAGCTGACGCAGCAGCTCCTGAAAGTCCGCGGACTCGCGCAGGATCCGGCGGCCGACCTCGCGCAAGCGGTCCACCTGCTCGTCGCTCAGCGAGAAGCTCGTCGGCAGTCGCTTGAAGTAGCGGAGCTCCTGCTCGTCGGCGATGGCGTCGAAGCTGACCTCGACGAAGTGCGCCTCGACGGTGTGGCCGGGGCGCGACATCGCGGCTGCGGCCTGGTGAACGCCCTGGTGCGCGAGCAGGAGGGTCTCGAGGTTGTAGCGGCGGATCTGGGCCCCCGAGATCGAATTCATTAGGACCGCGAGTGAGGGCGCCGAGGCGCTCAGGTCGATCGCGGGGTTCGGCTCGGTCTCGGCGTTGACGACGACCAGGACCAGGTGGTCCGGAATGCCGACGCCGAAGAACTCGCGGAGCTTCTCCGCACCTCCAACGGCCGCGGTGATTTCGATCGATGCCCGGAGTCCCAGGTTGTCCGAGATCCCGCCGTCGACGAGGTGGATGTACGGCCTGGCTTCGGCGTCGAAATAGTCGGCGTAGGCGCGGGCGGCGCGATAGCGCCGCGGGTCTGCGTTTCGGCTCGCCATGGCCGCACCGAACCACGGCGGCGGCTCGAAGCCGCAGCTTCCGGCGCGGTTGCGAAGGGTGATCGGAGACAGCAGCCCGGGCACCGCCGACGAGGCGGCCACGGCGCGCGAGATGGGGAAGGCGTCGAGATCGGAGCAGATCAGGTCGAACTGCCCCTGGCTGAAGGTGAAGCGGTTGCCCTGCGACAGGTCGGTGGCGTTGATGTAGATGCGCGGACCGTGCGCGGCCGTCAGGTCGGCGAAGGTGGCGCCGTCGAAGACGTGCTCGTCGTAGTACTGGCTCGCGAGCTCGCTGCGGCTGGTCAGGGGCGTGAACAGGCGCAAGAGATTTCGCGGTCGCAGGATCCGGAGGATCAGGCCGCGCTGCACGTTGCGCTTCAGGAAGTCCTGCTCGAACTCGGTGAAGATCCGGTCGCCGAAGAGGCCGTAGTAGGCGGCCGGGAAGCTCCCGCCCGAGACGCCGCTGACCGTGTCCACCTCGTCGAGCAGGCGCTTGCGATCGCCGCGCACGACGACCTCCGTGGCTTCCAGCTCCTCGAGCACGCCGTACGCCAGCGCCGCCGCGCGCGTGCCGCCGCCCGAGAACGCGAGCGTCACGAAGACGTGCCCGGCGTCCCGATGCTGCGAAGCGACGCTCGGCCGGTACCCCTGGTCGGGGAGCACGCGCTCGATCGGCGGGTTGATGGCGTGGAATCCGAAGCAGCCGCCGCCGGGCAGGACCAGCAGCGCCGCCGCCAGCGCGGCGCGGCTCCGCGATCCGCGGCCTCTCGATGCCACTGCTGCACCTCCTCCGCGGAACCGTTAGCGCGTCACGAGGAAGTCCCAAAGAGAGGCGATCGTCTCCGGAACGTGATGACCCATGATCGCGTCCACGTGGGTTGCGTTGGGAATCTCGACGATCTTGCGCGGTCCCGCCTGGCCCTTCGCCTCGAGCGGTGCGACGGCCGCCCGGGGCGCGAAGATGTCGTCGGAGCCCACCACCGCGGCCACGGGCAGGGCAGAGCGATGCACGGCCTGGACGAGGTCCACGTCGGCGAAGCGCGGGCGCACCCGCACGGCGTTTCGCGCCAGCTCCGCCATGACGGCGGGCGACTCGGGATCGGCGCTCGCGAGGATCTCCGCCAGGGCCTCCGGGGGCGCCGCCTCGGGGTTGGCGAGGCGCGTCGCGCGCTGCAGGAGCCGCAGCAGACCGCGGGCCGCGGGTCTCGACAGGGGCCTCGCCAGCGCGCCGAGGAAGCGGTGCATGGGCACCCGGCGCGCCCGGGGCGCGATCGTGGCGAAGGGCCCGACCAGAAGCGAGGCCGCGCGGATCAGCGGCCGCGCCGCGCCGAGCAGGAGCGGCGTCGCCGCGGCCGTGAGCGAGGCGAGCGGCGCCTCCCGCTCGAGCAGCGCGCAGCCGAGCAGCCCCCCCATCGAGTGCCCGACCAGGTGGACGCGATCCGTCCCCGCCTGGCGCCGCACCGCCTCGAGCAGCGCGGGGCAGTCGAGGTCGAGGTGCGTCTTCAGGCTCCAGGACTGGGAGCGATCGACCCGGCTGTCGCCGTGACCGCGGAGCTCGCCCAGGAAGACCCGGGC
>JAOTUO010000111.1 GCA_029863845.1 Myxococcales bacterium | reverse complement strand
GCTCCGTCTCCCCGACATATTTATTGAGCAGCTCGGGGCCCTTCACGTTGAGGAAGTACGGCGTCGTGCTCTTGCCGGTGCTCTGCTCCACACTGCGGGCCAGGCTGTTCGCAACGGCCTTGGCGATCAGCGTCTTGCCGCACCCGGGCGGCCCGTACAGCAGGATCCCCTTGGGCGGCAGGAGCTTGTGCTCGGCGAAGACGTCCGGGTAGAGATACGGCAGCTCGACGGAGTCGCGCAGCTTCTCGATCTGATCGCCGAGCCCGCCGATCCGGTCGTAGGTGACGTCCGGGATCTCCTCGAGCACGACTTCCTCGACCGACGACTTCGGAAGCTTCTCGAAGGCGTAGTGGGTGCGCGTGTCGAACAGGATGTGGTCGCCCACCTTGAGCTTCTCACTGCGGAGCGGCTCCGCCAGCGTCACGACGCGCTCGTCGTCCGTGTGGCCCAGAACGACGGCGCGGTGGTCGCCGAGGAAGTCCACGATCGACGCGATCTCTCCGCGCGAAACGTAGCCCGACGGCTCCACGACATTGAAGGCCTCGTTGAGCACGACGTGCTGCCCCTCTTCGAACTGGAAGGGGTCGAGGTCGGGGTGCACGTTCACGCGCATCGGGCGGGCGTCGACGATGATCTCGGCCGTGCCGTCCTTGTTGGCGCGCTGGAAGATTCCGTAGTTGTTGGGCGGCGCGCACAGCTTGTCGACCTCTTCCTTGAGGAGCTCGATCTGCTGCTTCGCCTCCTGCAGGACCCCGACGAGTCGCTCGTTCTGACGCTCGGCGTCGGAACACTGCTCGCGCGTGAGCTGATAGCGCCGTCGCAGCGCCTCGAACTCGGCCATCAGGCGGTCGAGGCGGCGGCGGAACTCGGCCGAGTCGGCGCCGAACAGGCGCACCGCGTCCTGAAGATCCTCGGCGCTGTCCTGGTACGAGCGGCCGGGCGCGTGTTCGCGACCGGCCTCGCTGGGCTCGTTCTCCTCGTCACGCGGACCCGACGACGAGATCCGTCGCATGACGTCCCGCACGAAACCCTTTCGGCTGGAGCCCGAATCGAATTCGCTCATAGCGCCATCTCCTCGCTCACGGGTCCAAAGATTCGAGTGAAAAGCTCTACCGACAACGACTTTGCAAGGCGCGTGCCGCCTCGCCGCAGGCCCGGTTGCCGGGGACCATGAGCGGACAAACTCCTGTGCGTATGCGCCTTCACGCGCGTTGCGGGCTCTTCGCTCCCGCCCCCCGCGCAGCTCGACGCGGAGAACTGGGTCACCTGCGCCACCGCGCTTGTAGGGGGAAGCTTGAAGCCGTCGAACCTACTGAAATCTCGACTGTTTTCGAGTCTACCCCAGGACCGATCGGTGTCAACTGCGTCGCACCGGCAGAATGCCCGCGAAGCCGCCGCGGCTGCAGCGCTTCGTCCCGCAGCGCGCCCCGGCGGGGCCGCTCCGTCACCCCGGTGACGATCCGAACCCGCCCTGCACCAGCCCTGCAACTCCGTGATGCAATGCTGCCGGAGAGTTGCGTTCTTTGACGGCCCGATGTCAGCGGACCACCGCTTCCCCAGGGGCGATCGGCGGCATGCCGAACTTTGCGGCACCCGCGCTCGGGGGGAAGTGGGCTGCCCAAAATCGGCAGTCCTGGAACCCGGCGCCGGCCGGGGCATGCCCCCTCATCGCGCGGCACGTCAATCGCGACCGCCCGGGGGCAGCAGCGCCGGTCCGAGCTCGATCACGCGCACGCCGGCCGGGGGCTCGAACCTGAACACGTCGGGCGGTGGATCGACGTTCGCGCGAATGTCGGCGAACGCCACATCCGTGACGTTGCCGAGGAGGTCGACCACGGCGGTCGCGACGATCTCGCCCGTCCGCGGGTCGGTCCGGATGCGAAGCTTCTCGTAGGAGGCCGCGCGGAGCGGAACCAGCTCCAGCCGTGCGTCTCCGGCCTCGCACGATTCCGCCGTCACCCGGAACTCGCGCCGGACGTCCCCTTCGCCGAGGAGGAACTGGATCGCCGCGCCCGAGAGGTACTCGCCGCTGCCGACGGCGAGCCGCTGCGCCTCGCGGTGCTCCGGATCGTAGAGCCAGAGCGTCTCGCCGTCGCTCACCACCAGGCTCGGCTCCGGCTGCTCGTACGACCAACGCATCCGTCCGGGCTTCGCAAAGATCACCGTTCCCGTCGCGGTGGTGACGAGCGACGGATGGGCCCCGCCGAGCGCCACTGAGCGCGTGGTCTGCCGGAAGTGGGCCGAGAGATCGCGGACCGATTCGTAGCGGCGCTCGAACGCGTCGATGGCCCGGTCGACGCAGGCCCCGACCGCGACCTCCGCAGGCGGCGCGGCCCCGCCCTCGGCGCTCACCCCCGGAGGGGCGGCGAGCGCGAGAGCCGCGACGAGCAGCCAGTTCGTCCGCATCGTCCAGTCGGACGCAGTGAGCCCTCCGGCCATTCAGGGCTCTATCTGGCTCACGTAGACCTCGCGCGACTTCGTGCCGACCTGGGGCGGCCCGACGACGCCCTCCTGCTCCATCTGCTCGATCATGCGCGCCGCACGGTTGTAGCCGACCTTGAGGCGGCGCTGAAGGTACGAGATCGAGGCGTTGCGCGTGTCGGCGACGATGCTCACGGCCTGATCGTACATCTCGTCGTGTTCCTCTCTCTGCGACTCGCTCGCCTCCTCCTCGTCGCGCACGCGCACGAGCGTCTCGTCGAACTGCGGCGCGCCCTGGCCGCGCAGGAACTCCGCGAGCCGACTCACCTCTTCCTCCGTCACGTACGCCCCGTGCATGCGCCTCAGCTTCGAGGTTCCCGGCGGAAGGAACAGCATGTCGCCCTGGCCGAGCAGGTGGTCGGCCCCGTTCTGATCGAGGATCGTTCGCGAGTCCGTTCGCGAGGAGACCTGGAAGGAGACCCGCGCCTGGAAGTTCGCCTTGATGACGCCCGTGAGCACGTCGACGCTCGGCCTCTGCGTCGCCAGGACCAGGTGGATCCCCGCCGCTCGCGCCATCTGCGCCAGCCGCTGGAGCGACTCCTCCACGTCGCGGGCCGAGACGACCATCAGGTCGGCCAGCTCGTCGATGACGACCACGATGTAGGCAAGCCGCCGGTACTCGACCTCTTCGCCTTCCTCTTCCCCCGGCTTGGGTCGCAGAGAGAAGTGGGTCTCGCCTGCTTCGAGCGCCTTGTCCACGCGCGCGTTGAAGTGATCGATGCTGCGCACGCCCAATGCGGCCATCATCTGATAGCGCTCCTCCATCTTGCGGACGACGCCCTTCAGGGCCGCGGAGGCGCGTTTCGGGTGGGTGACGACGTCGGCGATGAGGTGCGGAATGCCGTCGTACGCCGACAGCTCGAGCAGCTTCGGATCGATCAGCAGCAGCTTGATCTCGTCGGGCGTTGCGCGGCACAGGAGCGAGCACAACAGCGAGTTGAGAAAGACGCTCTTGCCCGTGCCCGTGGCGCCCGCCACGAGCAGGTGGGGCATCCGTGCGAGGTCGGTGTGGGCGGCGTTTCCGAAGATGTCCTTGCCGAGCGCGAAGGTCAGCTTCGATCCGTCGCTACGAAACGAGTCCGACTCGAGCACGTCGCGGAGGTACACGACCTCCCGCACGGCATTGGCCACCTCGATTCCGACGACCGACTTGCCCGGAAGCGGCGCGATGATGCGCACGGACAGGGCGCGCAGGGCGAGGGCGAGGTCGTCGGACAGGTTCACGATGCGGTTGACCTTGACGCCGGAGGCCGGCTCGAACTCATACATCGTGACCACCGGCCCGGGATGGACCGTCACCACGCGCCCCCCCACGCCGAAGTCCATGAGCTTCTTCTCCAGGATCCGGGAGTTCATGATCAGGCTGTCGCGATCGTAGGTGCTGGCGCCGACGGGGGGCGGCTCGAAGATCGAGGTGTCGGGTAGCGCGTAGGGCCCGGACGGCCCCCGTCGGACGAAGTCGAAGGCCCCCTGCTGCACGCGCTCGCTGTCGCGCTCGGCGGCGTGGTCCACGATCGCGGGCTCGCCGCCGCGGGCGCGGCGGCGTCCGCCGGTGATCTCGGCGCCGGACGGCCCCGCGGCAGCGTCCGACTCCCTCGGAGCGCGCGCGGCCGCCACGCGCGCCCGGCGCGCCCGGCGCTCCCGCCAGACCCCGACGGCGCGTACCCCGCTGCGGACGCCCGCGACCGCCTCGAGAACGACCCGGCGCGCCCCCCGCATCGCGGCGAGAGCGGCGTGACCGAGAGCCGCGGCCAACGCGCCCAGCACGCCGCCCAGCCAACCCGCGCACCGCGCAACCGCGGAGAGGACCGCGCTCGTGGAGAGGCCGGTGTAGCTCAGGCACCCGATGACGAGCAGGACGCCGTTGAGCAGCAGCGCCCCCCACATGCCCACCAGCCAGCGCTCGTTGCGCGCCAGGAACTCCCCGAGCGCTCCCCCCGCGACATGGCCCAGGCCCGCGGGCGCGGCCTGCGGGAGGAGCGGCGGAAGGGTCGCCGCGGAGAGCAGCAGCAGCAGCGTGCCGACCCAGAAGCGCGAGGCGGGGGGCGGCAGGCCGCGGCCGATCACCAGCCGCAAACCGATGACCGCGACGGCGCCCACCAACACCGCGGCGCCGGTGCCGAGTCCCCGCAAGAGCACGGCGGCCACCGCCGCACCGAGCACCCCGGCCCGATTCGCGACCAGGCCCCGCTCGAAGACGGGGTCCGTCGCCGTGTAGGTCGCCAGCGCGATGGCCGCGAGCAGCGCCAGACCCAGCAGCGCGACGCCGAAGCACTCCTCGAGAACACGCCCGGAGATCGACGCCTGCAGGCGGCCGGACGGTCGGCGCTTCCGGGCCGCCGCCCTAGCCATGACCCACCTTCGCTAGCAGCACGCCCCTCACCCCCTGGGACGGAAAGCACGCGAAAGGTACCGGCCGACCGCGCGAAGCGCCAAGCGGGAGACGGACGCGCGGTTGGAGTCCGGCAGCGCCGGCGTCGGCGCTCGCGTGAACCGGCGTCGACGCCGAACCCGAGCCGCGGCGCTTCGTCCGAAACCCTGTTTCGCGTGGTTTCCCCGGGCGCCTTGACGGCCAACGCCGCGGGCGGGATGATCCGGCTGCACCCCACTTCTCCGAGGGAGAACCAACTCATGGCCGGTGTCAACAAAGTCATCTTGATCGGGAATCTGGGTCGCGATCCCGAGCTCCGCTACACACAGAGCGGTCAGGCCGTTGCGAACTTCAGCCTCGCCACCAGCGAGCGCTTCGGGGGGCGCGAGGGCGGCGAACAGCAGGAGCGCACCGAGTGGCACCGCATCGTGACGTGGGGCAAGACGGCCGAGACCTGCGCCCAGTACCTGTCCAAGGGGCGCACGGTCTACATCGAGGGGCGCCTCCAGACGCGCGACTGGGAGGACCGCGACGGCAACAAGCGTCAGACGACCGAGGTCGTCGCCCAGCGCGTGCAGTTCCTGGGCAGCGGGCGGGGCGGCGGCGCTCCGGGCGCGGGTGGCTCGAGCGGCACGTCCGGCGCGGGTGGCACGTCCGGCGCAGGCGGATCGTCCGGCGCGGGCAGCGCGTCCGGCGCGGGCGGCGAACCGCCGGCGGGGGACTCGCCCCCGCCGGGCGCCGGTGACGACATTCCGTTCTGATCGACGGAGCGAAGGCCGGAGCTCAGGTCACGGGCGGGCGGCGTCCGTGCGCAGGCAGCGCACCAGCTGGTTGATGCGCTGGCGCGCTTGGCCGTCGAGGTCGTCGAACTCGATCCCCATGCCGGGAGGCTCACCCGGACCGCCGTCCGTCGTGTGCGCGATCCGTCCCAGCACGTGCAGGGGCTCGTCGCTACCCGGGATCTTGAACTGCAGAGAGACCTCGGTGCCGACGGGGTGGGGAGCCTCCGTCTCGACGAACAGGCCCCCCTCGTTGATGTTGCGCGCGAACTCGGAGAAGAGCTCGTCGACCGTGTGGTAGGCAACCCGGACGACCAGGTCCGTGCGATCGGACTTGCGCCGATCGTACTCCGTGCCCGCGGCGGGCTCGGCCGATTGCTGAACGTTCGCCTTCGCCATCGACGATGGCCTCCCTGGATGGCCGGTCCCGCCGAGGGGACCGGTAGAAACACGAATTCCCTCATCGACCGAACGCCAACCGGCCCTTAGGCGACCCTCCGCCAGCGCCGGCCCGCGGACCGGCTCTCGAGCTTGCCCCCCTGGAAGAACCGGCCCCGCCACGGGCAGCCAGCCCTCCTCGCGCAGGCTGCAGTAGCCGTGCTCCGCCACGACCACGTGATCCAGCACCCGGACGCCGAGAATCTCCCCGGCCTTCGCGAGGCGATCGGTGACCTCCCGGTCCTCGGGGCTGGGCGTGGGATCACCGCTGGGATGGTTGTGCACCAGGATGAGCGCGGCGGCCGCCTCCCGCAGGGCGGGCCGAAACACCTCCCGCGGGTGGACGAGGCTCGCGGTCAAGGTCCCCTGCGAGACCACCTCCTGGCGCAGCAGGCGATGCCGCCCGTTCAGGAGCAGCACCAGGAAGCGTTCGTGCGGGACGAGGCGAAGGCTCGGGTGGAAGTGGCGGTAGACGTCCTCGGGACCGCGAATGACCGACCCTGCCGGCAGCCTTCGCGCGGCGAGACGCCGCCCGATCTCGAGCGACGCGCTCACCGTGGCGCTCTTGGCCGGTCCCACGCCGCGCAGCGCGCTGATCTCTCGGCCGCCGGCGCGGGCCAGCCCTTCCAGACCGCCGTGGCGCTCGAGCAGCGCGGATGCCAGCGACAGCGCGTCGGCACTCCGGTCGCCCGTGCGCAGCAGCAGCGCGAGCAGCTCGGCGTCGCTGAGGGCTTCGGGACCGAGGGCGGCGAGGCGTTCGCGGGGACGGTCTCGGACCGTGTCCCGACCCGGCAGGGGGCGCGGCATGCTTGGCTCCGCGGGACCGGGGCGCGCGCAGTATAGCGGTCGTCGCGACGGACCGGGTCCGGCGCCGGCTCAGTCGCCGTCGGCGAGACAGCGGCGCTCGCGGGCCTCGGCGCGGTCGAGGACCTGCGCGAAGCGTGCGCTCCCGACCTCCGGGGCGACGAGACCGCGGAGGGCCTCTTGCCGATGCAGCTCGGGCCCGAGCTCGGCCACGAACCGGCGCAGGAGCGCGAGGTAGCCCCGGACCTCCGCCGCCTGATTGCCGGCCGCGGCGAGCTCGATGGGCGCGGCCACGCGGTAGCTCGAGCCGTCCGTCAGGGACACGACGCCGTCCGGGGAGACTTCGCCGAGCCGCTTCATCGCCGCGCGCAGGAACGGATCGGTGAAGGCTCCCTTGGGCGCGAGAGCGCGCGCGAGGTCGGCGGGCTCGAGCTGGCTCCGCAGCGACTCGTCGAAGACGAGGGCGCAGCCGTGCACGTGGCGGGGCCCGATCCGGGACAATGCGGCGCGTGCGCGGCGCACGCCGCTCGCGCCCTGGTCGGCCGGAACGAGGTTCAGCGTAAAGCTGTGGAGTCCGCGAATTGGATCGAAGCCCTGAAGCGATCGAACCTCGACCTCGCCGCGGGCGGCGTCGGTGAGCCCCACGTTCACCATGAGATCCTCGCCGAGCTGCTGGGCCTTCAGCGCCGCGATCAGGGCGTCGGAAACCCCCTGGATCGTCTCGTCGGCCTCCGGAGTATTCGCCGTCTGCGTCAGGATCACGGCGATTCCGTCGTTGGACTTCTGAAGGCGGAAGGCCAGCGCTTCGGTAGTCAGGAAGGCGAGAGCCGCGCGCTCGGCGAGGTAGACGTGGGACACCGCGACCAGCGCGTTGGGCAGGGGCGCGAGGTCGATCCTCACCGCCGACTGCCGCGAACGAACCCGGATGCGGACTTCCCGCTCGCGGTAGCCGTCGAGCAGGGCGCGGATCGTGACCGTGTCGCGGGGGCCCGCTTCGACGCGCGACGGAAGCACGATGGTGGCGGGAGACTCGCCCTGCTCGAAGCGCTTCTGGAAGTTCGCGCGCACGTAGAAGACGTCGAGGGTCGCGCCCTGCGGGGTCGTGTCGACCTCGAGGGTGCGCTGGCCGTACCAGTGGCCGGTACCGCCGCGGAGCAGGCTCCAGAAGGGAGCCAGGAAGCTGTGACTGCCCGCGCCGGCCTTCTGGTCGGGGACGAGCTCGATGATCTCGCGCTCGGAATCGGGCGCATCGCCGGCCGCCGCGGAAGGCAGCAGCAGGAGGATGACGAGCAGGGCCCGCACGCATCCCAACCCCTTCATGCGGCCTCCCCAGGGGGCGGCAGGGTAACCGTCAGACGTGCGAGCTGACAAGAAGAGCGCGAGCGGGCCGCTCTGCCGCGCGTCGTCCTACCGCGTCTACCGCGTCTCGTCGGCGCTGTGGAGCCGACGCTCGGCACGGGCGTCGCCGCGCCGGAGCGCGGTCCGCTGGCCGCGCGAGGGATTGGTCATGAGAAGGACGAGGCTCTCGGGATCTCTCGCTCGCAGCAGGCGCTCGACCTCGTCGTCCAGCGCTCCGACCGCCGCCGGAGCCGCCGCCCCGGCGAAGGCCGCGGTGTGACGGGCCGAGCCGTAGCGACCGGGGACTGATTGCGACGCTGCCGGCTGGACGCGCACCACGACCGGCGAGCCAACCTGCACCGGCATCGAGAAGTCGCCTCGCGGGTCTCCCAGCGGCACCGGCTCGAGCGTCACCACGATCAGCAGGGCCGCGAATCCTGCCGCGAGCGCCCACCCTCCGCCGGACTCGCCGAAGTGCCGGGTGGCCCGGACCCAGCGCGAAGGGCGCGCCTCGCCGGCGGCGATTCGGGCCATCACGGCGTCTGCCAGGGCGGGAGGCGCCTCCACCGGAAGGCCGCGTAACATCGACACGGTCTGTCTCAGCTCGCGCACTTCGCGGGCGCACTCCTCGCACTCCGCGAGGTGGGCATCGACCCGGGCACGCCGGGCGAGGTCGAGGTCTCCCTCGAGATAGTCCCCCAATAACCTTCGGGCTCGCATGTGAATCACGGCTCCGAGCTCCTGTGTTCGGCGCCCATCAACGGTCGGAGACGGTCTCGCAGAGCCTTGCGGGCGCGGTGAATGCGTGATTTGACGGTGCCTTCGGGAATGCCCAGCACGCGGGCGATCTCTCCGTAGGGCACACCCTCGATGTCGTAGAGGACGGTGGCGACCCGGAGATCGTGCGGCAGCTCCTGCAGGGCGCGCTGCACCTCCGTCTGAACTTCGGATCCCGCGGCCGCAGCCTCCGCACTGCGCGGGGCCGAAGGCAGGTCCGTCCCCGCCGCCTGCCGCTCGGCCAGCTCTCTTTCGCGAGCGCGGCGCCGACCGAGTGTGCGGCGGCGATTGAGCGCCGCGTTGGCCGCCACGCGATAGACGAAGGTCGAGAAGCGCGCCTCGCCACGAAAGCGGTGCCCGTGGCGGTGCAGGCTCAGGAACGCCTCCTGGGCCACGTCCTCCGCTTCCTCGCGGCACCCGAGCATGCGCCACAGCAGCCCGAAGACGCGGCGTTCGTGCCGGCGGATCAGGGCCTCGAAGGCCTCCTCCTCGCCCTCCTGCCAGCGCGTGACGAGGTCCGCGTCGGGATCGAGATGGCGCGGGCTCGGCCCGCGCGCTTCCGCGCGCCGCGGAGCGGCCAGCGTCGTTTCCACCATCGGGTAGCTCACGGATCGCCTCGGAGGAGTCGGACACCGGGAGCCACCCTCTGGTTCGCCGACCTCCCGTCCTCGCCCCGCCACGGGCTCAGGTCCCCGCGGGTGCGTCGGGTCGTTTCCACTCACCGCTCTTGCCGCCGCTCTTGCTCTCGAGGCGAACGGATTCGATCGTCATCCCGCGATCGATCGCCTTGCACATGTCGTAGATCGCCAACCCGGCCGCGGAGACCGCGACCAGGGCCTCCATCTCCACCCCTGTGCGGGCGTGCGCCCGGACCCGGGCCTCGATGGTCACGCGCGAGCGGTCGTAGTCGGCGGCCAGCGCGACCTCCACGGAGTCGAGCGGCAGCGTGTGACAGAGGGGGATCCACTCGTCGGTGCGCTTCGCCGCCTGGATTCCCGCGAGCCGCGCCGTCGCGAGCACATCGCCCTTGGGCGCCGTCCCGTCGACGATGCGGGCGAGCGTCTCCGGCGCCATGCGGACTTCGCCCCGAGCGACGCAGACGCGCCGGGTGACCGGCTTCTCGCCGACATCGACCATTTGCGCACGACCCTGCGCATCGAGATGCGACAGGCGTGTCGCTTCCCCCGACTTCGCTCGCCGCCCACTCACGTCGCAGCCGCCCGCACGCTTGCACCTCCTCCGGCGGCCGCCGCTGCGGGCGGCCGCAGCGCAGCCTCCCGACCGCGGACCCAGTCGAGCAAGTCCTCGAAGACGCTCTCCCGCTCGGGTTCGTTGAAGATCTCGTGGCGCAGACCGGGGTAGCTGCGAAGCCGCGACCCGGGAACGTCGAGCTGCGCGTAGAAGGCCCGGCTGCCATCGACGGGGCAGATCGGATCCGCCTCGCCGTGGAGCATCAGCATCGGAACCCGCACGTCTCCGCCCCGCGCGGCCGTCCGCGGGATGGCCGCCATGAGCTCGGCCGCGAGCGAGGCCGTGATCGTCCGGATCACGAGGGGATCCTCGAGATAGGCCCGGACGACGTCCGGGTCGCGGGACAGGCCGTTCGCGTCGATGCGGCTCTGGAACGCGAAGCGCGGCGCGATCCGGCGCAGCACCCGCGCGGCAAGGCGCCGACCGCGCGACAGCCCCTTCGAAACGGAAAGCGCCGCGCCCGACGTCACGACCCCGGCCACATCCGGCCGGCGATCCGCCGCGAACGCCGCCACCGTGAGCCCGCCCATGCTGTGTCCCACCAGAAACACGGACCGCGCCGGATGCCGGGCGCGGACCTGCTGCAACGCGAGATCCAGATCGTCCAGAAGGTCGGCAAAGCGCCGGACGTGGCAGCGAGTCCCGCTGCTGCGGCCGTGCCCCGGATGGTCGTAGGCGTGGACGGCGCAGCCGCGCGCCGCAAACCACGCGCCAAAGCCCTCGTAGCGGCCGCTGTGCTCGGCGTACCCGTGAACGACCAGCAGGGCCCGCTCCGGCTGCTCGGGCAGCCAGTCCCGGCGAAAGAGGGTGTTCCCGTGGGATCCGGGCGTGTGCGACTCCGTCCGGCGAACGACTCGATGCTCCACGGAACCGAGCCTACGCGCGCGGGCCGGCGTCCGCGACCCCCGTCACGACTCGGAAAGCCGCCGAACCGCGGCGCGCGCTTCCCGCACGCGGTCGAGGTAGGAGGCGTCGCGAATCTCGGATCCCCAGAAGTAGGCGGAGATGCCGTCTTCCTCTCCGAGACGTCGGATGTTGTCCGCCAGGATGAAACAGCCCGCTTCCACGTTGCTCTCGATGGTGGTGAGGTTTCCGGCGGGGTCCAGGGGCAGGACCACGTGCGGCATGAGCTGCATCAGCCCGATCGCTCCCTTGCGACTGCGCGCCCAGGGACGGGCGCTGCTTTCGACGAGCAGCACCGCGGTCACGAGCTGGGGATCGACGCCGTACTTCTCGCTGTAACGGACCACCGCCGCGCCGATGCGCCTTCCCTCGTCCGACGACAGTGCCGGATTGACGCGCCGCAGAATATCGGTCACGTCGTCCGCGTCGAAGCGGGACGCAAGCGCATCGAGCGGATTGACAGGCACCGGAACCGGCGCGCCTCCGCCGGAGACCAGCACTGCGGCGATAAGCCCCAGAACCGCCAGTCTTCTGCGACTCATGGCCTCTCCCTCGCGGTGCTTGCTCGCGGCCGTGCGGCCTCACGCGGTTTTTCGCGTTGTCTCCCCGGGGGGCGAATTCGGAAAGTCCGAACCCCGGAAGGATAGTCGAGTGACGGCAGCCGTTCCACGCAAGGCGAGGCTACGCATTCGTGTGAAGGCAACTACGCCGATTCGACGCAGTGCGGCGGCCTTCATCGCGTCGGATCGATTGACCGCGAGAAATCGCCGGTGATAGGATCTCGGGTGCCCAGGCAATCGACAAGAAGCCCACAGGGGGCGTAGCCAGTTCATCGCCCGCTCTCGCAGTGACGCTGCGGCGTGGCGCGG
>JAOTUO010000407.1 GCA_029863845.1 Myxococcales bacterium | reverse complement strand
GAAGAAGAAGAGCGACCCGAAGTCCTCACCGCGCAGCGCCTCCTGCATCGCGCTCATGAGCGCCGGGTGGCGGTGGCCGAGGTTGTTCACGCCGCCCACGTTCCAGAGATCGAGGATCCGCCTGCCCTCGGTGTCGAAGATGTAGGGGCCCTCCCCTCGCCCCTCGATCAGCAGGTAGCCGAGCTTCTGGATCATCGCGATGCGCTGGCTGCCGAAGTAACGCCCGTAGCGCGCGACGAATTCCTCACGCGTCAGAGCCGAATCGCCCATGGGATACCCTCCGCGCACACCCCGGCTCTTGATACCACAGGTTGGAGCGTCGTCCCGGTCGGTCCCGCCGTCGTCGTCGGGCGGGTGGCGCGATGGGCGCACGCGCGCTTCGGTCGGACTCAGCGCCCCGAGCCGACGACCTTCGAGACGATCCGGCCGCCGCTCGCGCCGTCGCCGGTCAGCGCCTGGAGCTTGGGGAGTTGCGCGACGGCCCGCTGGAGCCACGCCCGCTGCTCGGCCGTCAGCGGTCCGAAGCGCAGGCCGAAGCCACCCGGGTGCTCGCGCACGACCTCGGCGGCGACCTTCAGCGGCGCGTCGCCCGCACCGCCATAGAGCACGATCGCGACGTGCGCGCCCACCGCGAGGCTCGGGTGCGCATCGAGGCGGATGCCGGTCGTGGAGAGATCCCGGCCGAGGACCACGTTGCGGGCGTCTTCGTCGAGGAACTCGAGCTTGCTCGGATACCGGTGTCGCGGCCCCTCGCGCCGCTCTCCTGCGTCCCGCGCTTCGGGCTTCGGCGGCGCGGGCGGATTCGCCGGACGCTTCTCGCTTGCGCTCGGGCGCAACGGCGTCGGCTGCGCCGGCGGCCTGCGTGGTTCCTCCGGCGCCGCGCCGGCGGGCTCGGCCGGGGGCTCCAGCGGCGTGATTCGTGTGCCCAGATTGCGCCCGGCCAGGATCGCGTCGACGCAGGCCTGCGCCTCGGGCTCGAGGTCGTCGAAGACGACGATCACCGAGCAGCCCTCGCCCCCGGAGCGCTCGGCCTCCGCCGAGCAGTGGGCCACGCTGCCGCCCAGCACCGCATTCTCGCCGCGCGCCAGCTTCGGCGGGAGGTACACGGTCGCGGCGGTGCCGTCGGGGGCCGAATCCGTCGTCACCAATCGGCAACCGCGGCGTGAGATCTCGTCGAGACGACCCTTGCCGGAAACGGCGCCGAGCCGGTAGGAGATCTCCTCCAACACCTGGAGGCGCGGATTGCGGCGCCGCTCGACGCCCCGGTGCAGCGCCCGGAGAAAGAAGAGACGCATGGCCTCGGCGTCGAGCATCGAGTTGATGAGGTAGTGGGCGCCCAGCTCGCGCAGTCGCTCGCGCATCGGGAGGAAGTCCTGATGGTGGGCGCAGACCCAGATCGGATCGCGGGCCTTGCCGTCCAGGGTCTCGAGCTGCGAGACGTACTTGGCGCGCGTCGCGGAGGTCACGAGCAGCTGGCTCGGTCGAACGACCCCCTCGCCGCCTTCGTAGCCCGTGTGGTGCTCGAAGTCGACGCCAACGCGCCTGAGCACGCTGCACACGCGGCCCAGCTCTCCGTCGTCCAGCAGCAGTGCCGGGGGAACCGGATCCATCGGTTATCGATTCGGCGAACCGCGGGACCCGCTGAAGCCCCGAGGGCCGCGCACCACGCCCTCAGGACGTGCGCAGCGCTCGTGCCCGCTCCTCCGACGTCCGGAGCCGGGCCAGCCACCATTCCAGGGAGCCCCGGTAGTCCAGGCGCTCCCAGGCGACAAGCACCCCGTGCCACAGGAAGACGTTGCCGAGCGCGAAGACGATCACCGCGCTGAGGCTGCGGTTCCAGCCCGGGATCAGCGCGTCGAGGCCGATCCGCAGGGCCATCGCGACGATTCCCTCGAGCATGAAGACGGTCAGACTGAGGCGGCCGAAGCGGAGGATGGGGCGAAGCCAGCGGGGGCGCCACGGAGCCCGGCCGGATCCGGCGGGAGGGTCGAACGCCGCCAGCAGCCCGGCCAGCAGCCACGCGAAGAGGCCCAGGAGGAAGTAGCCTAGAGCCGTGAAGTAGAGGGGCGACTGTCCCCAGATCGACTCGCGCCCGGCCACCACCACGCCGCCCAGGCCGAGCAGGCCGCTGCCGCCGAGGACCACCAGCACCAGGCCGGCCCCCCCCAGCAGCCGGTACAGCGGTCGTCGGAGCTGGCCCCGCACCACGGCCGCACCGGCGATCGCGCCGAGCAGCCCGTAGGCGAAGAAGGGGAACACGGGATTGGGGTCGTTCACGAGCAGCGCCAGTGGGATCGCCGCCAGGATCGCCACGCCGCCGCGCCCGACCAGGGCCATCGTGGGCTCGAAGAGCAGGGCGCGCAGCACGGGCGTCGCCAGCAGGACGAGTGCCGCCAGGAGCAGCAGCGAGCGCGTCAGCCCGTCACCTTCCCGCGGCGGATCGCGCCGGTAGAGCCAGCGGAAGGTGAGCGAGACGAGGAGCACGTTGGCGGCGATCATCCACAGGGCGCTGGCGAAGACGTAGTTCTCGGGGTGGATCCGGGGCAACGAGCCGTAGTACATCCAGCCCGGCACCAGGGTCACCCGCAGCGTCGGGTCGTTGGGGTCGGGCGTGACGGCCGAGTTGGCCACCACCAGCGTCCAGAGCCAATGCATCGCGAACAGGACGGCGAAGGTCTGGAACGCGCCGGCCAGAAGCGATCGGGGATAGCGCCAGGGCGTTTGCGC
>JAOTUO010000110.1 GCA_029863845.1 Myxococcales bacterium | reverse complement strand
TCAATCCTCCGATGGATCCGTTGAAGGGGTGATGGAACCCGGGAAGGCTCCCAGGGCAATGCGCTCGAGCACCGTGTAGCGCGCGCCCGAGCGGTGAAGCTCGCTGCGGAACAGCACCGCCTCGCGGACGTCCCAGGCGGCCTCCTCCGGCGTCAGCGCGGAGCCGGCCGACGGGAATCGGTGGCCGCGCACGCGCCCCAGCGTGAGGTGCGCGCGGAAGCGACGCGACTCCGGTGCGAAGCCCGCCACCACGACGCCTCGCTCGACGGCCTCGGCCAGCTCCTCGAGCGGCTCCACCGGCCCCACGTCGAGGACGATCACGTTCGGGCGGCGCGCCGAGGGAAACGCGTGCACGCCGCCGAGCCGGATCCGGAACGAACCCAGCGCGGCCGTCTCCGCGCGCACGCGATCGACGATCTCGGGAACCCGCTCCGTATCGACGTCGCCGAGGAAGCGCAGCGTCACGTGCAGACCCTCCGGGCGCACCCAGCGCACCGCGTCACCGCCGGGGCTCGCGCGCAGCGACCGCGCCACCTCGGCCGCGGCCGTGCGCGCCCACTCGTCCAGATCGACTGCAAAGAACGCGCGGATTGTTCGTGCCGCATCGATACTCCCATCCGAACTTCGCTCGGCTTCGCCTCGCTGCGCGGCCTTCGGCCTTGCATCACCGTCCCGGTGCCGAGCCACCGCCCCGTCTTCTCATCAGCGTCGGCCCCGCCAGCTCCACGCCGAGCAGCGCCCGGCGCACCCAGTCCAGGGCGATCTGCGCCGTGAGCAGGCGGTGCCGGCTGCGGTCCAGCGGGAACACGAAGTGGTCGGCGTGGGTCCCGCTCTCCCGGGCCAGCGCCACGTGCACCAGGCCGACGGGCTTCGCCGGACCGCCGCCCCCCGGCCCCGAGATGCCGGTCGTCGCGACCCCGAAATCGGCCCCCAGGCGCATGCGCACGCCCTCGGCCATGGCCCGGGCGACGGGCTCCGACACCGCGCCGTGCTCGGCGAGCAGCGCGTCGGGAACCCCGAGCAGCGCCGTCTTGGCAGCGTTCGCATAGGCCACCACGCCGCCGGCGAAGTAATCCGACGCGCCGGGCACCTCGGTGATGCGCTCCGCCACGAGCCCCCCGGTACACGACTCGGCGACGGCGATCGTGCGACCGTGCTCGCGCAGCAGGCGGCCGACCACCGCGGGGAGCGTCTCGTCGCCCTCGCCGTAGACGAGGGGGCCCAGACGCTCGCGGATCGCGTCGCACACGCGAGCCAGCTTCGCCTCGGCCTCCTCGGCGCTGGCGGCCCGCGCGAGCGGCCGCAGGTAGTTGTCGGGAAACGCGGTGCGGAAGCCCAGGCTCACGTCGCCGGAGGCCGCGATGTCCTTGAGCTCGTCGTCGAGGGTGGACTCGCCCATGCCGAAGGTGCGCAGCAGTGCAGCGCGGACCACGGGTGCACGCGTCACTTCGGCGCCGGGCCCGTCCGACTCCGCTCGCCTCCGGCTCGCTGCGCGGCCTCCGGCCTTGCCGTCCGACTCCGCTCGCCTCCGGCTCGCTGCGCGGCCTCCGGCCTTGCCGTCCGACTCCGCTCGCCTCCGGCTCGCTGCGCGGGCCTGCAACCCGGCGATCCTGGGGAGGACCTGCTCGTCCAGCATGCGCTCGAGCTCGCGCGGAACGCCCGGCATGCAGAAGAGCGCCGCGTCCTCGACCGCGAGCAGGAAGCCCGGAGCCGTACCGATCGGGTTGGGCAGCACCTCGGCGCCTTCCGGGAAGCGGGCCTGCTTGGCGTTGTTCTCCGTCATCTCGCGCCCGACGCCGCGAAAGAACGCCCGGATCGTCTCGAGGACCGCCTCGTCGAGCACGAGCGGCCGGTCGAAGGTCTGCGCCAGCACCTCGGTGGTGAGGTCGTCGCGGGTGGGACCCAGGCCGCCGGAGACGAGCACGACGTCGCTGCGCGCGGCGGCCCGCCGGAATGCATCGCTCATGTCCACCGGGTCGTCGCCCACCGAGGCGTGATAGCGGGTCTCGACGTCCAGCCCGAGCAGCCGGTCGGACATGAGCGACTTGTTCGAGTCGACGATCTCCCCGCGCAGAAGCTCGTCCCCGATGGTGAGGATCTCGGCCTTCACAAGCCCTCGCCGGTCGCCGGTGCCGCCAACGCGGCCGCGCCCAGGACGATCCCCGCGAGCAGACCGGCGACGACATCGTCCAACATCACGCCCGCTCCTCCACGAAAGTGCCGCTCGGCCCAGCGGATCGGCCCGGGCTTCCAGATATCCAAGCACCGGAACAAGACGAATCCGGTCACGAGCCAGAGAGGCGACCGCAGCTCGGCGCGGGGCGCCAGCGCCACGAGCGGCGCCAGCGTCAGGAGCTGGCCGACGATCTCGTCGATCACGATCCGGCCGTCGTCCTTACGCGTGAACACGATCTCGGCCACGTCCGCCGCCCAGATTCCCAGAAACAGCAGGGCCAGGACCGTAATGGAGAAGAGCCCGAGGCCGAGGCCGGAGAGGGGGAGGTAGACGAGGACTCCCACCGCCGACCCGAAGGTGCCGGGAGCCACCGGGGCGTACCCCGCCCCGCCCCCGGTGGCGAGCAGCAACGCGAAGCGCTGCACCAAGGTGTGGCTTTCCTGATTGTTTTCAGGTGCTTCGATGACCAACCCAACCGGGACCGAATCCGGGACCGCGACCGGGGCCACGTTCCGCTCGGCGCCGCGGCTGGAGGAGACCGCGGTATGGGGTGAACGCTGCGACAGGGGGGCCCAGCGATCGAGAGCTAGGGTACTGCCCGGCGACAGCCGGAGTCAATGCGAGCGGGGCGAAAAAAAAAGAAAAGTGAGCTCCAAAGCCCCTGCAATCCCGAGCGTTTCGCGCCAGGCGCCTGCTAGCCTCGGAGGCCATGAGCGCGCCGGGGCCCATTCTCGGTCTCGATCTCGGCACCCGCCGGATCGGCCTCGCGGTCTCCGACCCCGACTGCCGTCTGGCCCTTCCGGCCGGCTGCCTCGAATCCCAGGGGATGGAGAAGGACCTCCAGGCGCTGTGTGCACTGGTCGAGAAGCGGGAGATCGCGCGGATCGTCGTGGGGCTGCCCCTCCACCTGGACGGGCGCGTCGGCCCCGAGGCGGAAGCGGCCCGGACCTTCGCCCGGGGCGTCGCCGAGGCGACGGGGCTACCCGTGGAGATGATGGACGAGCGCTGGACCACTCTCGAGGCCGAGCGCGCCCTGCGGGAGATGGGCAGCAAGCGCGGCGGAGGCGCGCGGGCAGCGAGGCGAAGCCGAGCGAAGTCGAGCCAGCGAGCACAGCGCAGGCAGCGGGGCGACGTGGACGCCGCGGCGGCGACGATCCTGCTGCGCACCTACCTCGAGCGCCGCCGGGCGAGCGAGGCCCCGTGACGCGTCGCATGGCAGGGTCCGGCGCGCTGTGCGCGCTGGTGCTCGCCGCAAGCGCGGCGCTGGCGGCGCACCGGCTGCTCTCGCCGGCCAGCCCCGACGCTCCCGAGGTGCTGTTCGTCGTCTCGCCCGGAGAGACGCTCGCGGACGTGGCGCGCAGCCTCGAGCGAGAGGGGCTCGTGCGAAACGCCGCGGCGGTGGAGTGGCTCGCCCGCCTGCGCAATCTCGCCGCGCAGCTCCGCGCCGGCGAGTACGTGCTCTCGGCAGCGCTGGCGCCGAACGAGATCCTCACCCGCATCGCCGAGGGGCGGGTGAAGACCTACGAGCTGGTGGTGCCCGAAGGCTTCACGCTCGCGCAGATCGCCCAACGCCTGGGCGCGGCGGGCCTCGTCGACGAGGCGGCGTTCCTCAGCGTGGCCCGCGATCCGGAGACCGCGACGGCAATCGGCGTCGAGGGCGAGACCCTCGAGGGCTATCTCTTCCCGGAGACCTACCGGATCCCCCGCGGGCTGCCGGCAGAAGCCGTCGCGCGCAGCCTCGTGGCCGAGTTCTTCGAGGTGTGGCGGCAGATCGAGCCGCTGGCGCAGGCGCAGGGCCTGTCCATGCGCGACACCGTGACGCTCGCTTCGATCGTCGAGAAGGAGACCGGGGATCCGCGGGAACGACCGCTGATCGCAGCGGTGTTTCGCAACCGCCTCGGGCGGGGCATGCGCCTCGAGACCGACCCCGCGGTGATCTACGGCATCCCGGACTTCGACGGCAACCTGCGCCGCCGCGACCTGGAGGACACCGACAACCCGTACAACACGTACCGGAATTTCGGGCTGCCGCCGGGGCCGATCGCCAGTCCCGGCGCCGGCGCGCTGCGCGCCGTGGTCGAGCCCGCGGACACCGACTACCTCTACTTTGTGTCACGCAACGACGGCACACACACCTTCTCGCGCAGCTATCGCGAGCACGTCCTCGCCGTCAACAAATACCAACGCAGTCGCTCCCGCTGAGAGCCCGCGACCAGGAGCCGAGTCGGACCCCCGACGAAGACGGACTCCGCCCCATGGCGCGCCTGAGGCCAGGGGCCATCCCTCCGCGAATGGCTCGGCCATCTCGTGGAGGGCTTCGTTCGCCTTCGGCTCACTGCGCGGCGGCTACGCCGCCTTGCGAAAACAATGATGGCCTGCGCTGGATTTCGCTCCGGGATGGCCCCTGGCCTCAGGCGCTGGATCGAGTGGATCGTCGCGCCTCAGTCGAGGGCGACGTCGCGAAGGAGCTGAAGCTTCTCGAGGGCCATGCCGGCGCCCTGGACCACCGCCGTGAAGGGATCGTCGCTGCGGAGGATCGGCAGCTTCGTCTCCTGGCGCAGGATGTGATCGAACTCGCGCAGCAGGGATCCGCCACCCACGAGCATGATTCCGCGGTCGACGATGTCGGCGGCGAGCTCGGGCGGGGTCTTCTCGAGCGTGCGATGGACGGTCTCGACGATGGCGTGGATGGGCTCGAGCAGCGCCTCGAGGATCTCGTCGCTCGTGGCCACGACCACCTTGGGAATGCCCGCCACGAGGTCGCGCCCCTTGATCTCCATGGTCTCCGTCTTCGAGTCGGGAGACGCCGTGGCGATCGTCATCTTCACGTTCTCGGCGGTGCGCTCGCCGATCAGCATGTTGTACTTGCGCTTGACGTAGTTGATGATCGCGTCGTCCATCGTGTCGCCGCCGCAGCGGATCGAGCGCGAGGTGACGATCCCCGACAGCGAGATGACCGCGACGTCCGTCGTCCCGCCGCCGATGTCGACCACCATGCTGCCGGTGGGGGCCGTAACGTCGAGGCCCGCTCCGATCGCCGCCGCCATGGGCTCCTCGATGAGGAACACCTCGCGCGCACCAGCCGTTAGCGCCGACTCGCGCACCGCGCGCTTCTCGACGCTGGTGATGCAGGGCGGCACGCAGATCACGACGCGCGGCCGCACCAGCTTCGCGCGGTTGTGGGCGCGCCGCAGGAAGTAGCGAAGCATCGCCTCGGTGATCTCGAAGTCGGCGATGACGCCGTCCTTGATGGGTCGGATGGCGCGAATGCCGCTGGGGGTCCGTCCCAGCATCTCCTTGGCCTCGCGCCCCACCGCCAGGATCTTCTCGTCGCGATCGCCAGGCTGCTTCGACACGGCGACGACGCTCGGCTCCGAGCACACGAGGCCCTTGCCGTGGACGAAGACGAGCGTGTTGGCGGTGCCGAGATCGATGGCGAGGTCGTGGGAGAACAGCCCGGCGATGGCGTCGAGAAGCATCCAACCGTCCTTCCGAGGTTGCGAGGGCAATTCGCCCCGCGTGGCTCTCGTATCGGCTGGAGGCGGCAGAAGTTGAGGGAAAGCAGCGGCTCTCCCGGTAGATTTCGGCGTGGGAACCGGGCGGAAGCGAGGGGAATGCCTCCGCGAATGGCTCGGCCGCCTTTGCGGCAAGTTGCCGACCCGTGCGCCTTCGCCCAGGCCGGACGCTCGGCCGTGCCGGCACCGGTGGCGGCCTGCGCTTGATTTCGTTGCGGCATTCCCCTCGCTTCCGCCCGTCGCATCGGGCAGGCGCGGTGGAGGGTCTGGGCAGGCTCTGGCGGGCTACTAGGGGATTTCGAGAGGGGGCGACGCCTCGGGGGGGGCGTTGACGAGTTCGCCGAGATCGGAGATCCGCGCCTCGAGGTCGTCCACGGAGGCCCGGACCCGGACCATCCGGCGCTCGTGGGCGGCGATCTCGGCCCGCGCGGCCCCGAGCTCGGCCGTCAGTCCGTCGATCTGCGCGCCGAGCCGGGCGGCGCGCTGGGACTGGACGGCCAGGGCGATGCCCAGCAGGACGGCGAGCAGCAGCACGAGCACCAGGCTGCGGCGCCGGACGTTGCGCTCGGCCGGCGCCGGCTCGGCGTCGGCCTCGCCGCCCCGGTGAGGCCCCGGCTCCGGGCGGACGGCGACGAGGCGCGGCTTCGCGTCCGCCACGTCAGCTCTGGATGACGAGCTTCGAGAGGCTCGTCTTGCGCAGGTTGGTCTTCTGGATCGTCCGCACCAGCTCGGCGACCTTCTCGATGTCCGTCTCGAATGGATTGTTGCAGATCACGCGGACGTTGAGAAGGTTTCCGAGGCGAATGTTCGACCAGTCGAGGTCGTACTGGATGTTGTTCTGGCGAGCGAGCTTGATGAACTCGCCCCGCATGCGCGCGCGCGTGTCGGGCGGCGGCTCGGTCTTGCCCTTGAGGACCTCTTCGTCTTCGAGCACGCGCTCGACCTGGCCGCCGCGCTCGAGGAGGTAGTAGATGCCCCGGTTCATGCGGATGTCGTGGTACTGGAGGTCCAGCATGAACACGCGCGCGTCGTTCCAGGAGGCCCCGCGCGATTCGAGGTAGGACTGGATCATCCGCCGCTTGATGAGCCAGTCGATCTGCCGGTCCAGGCGGTCGGGGTCGTCGTCCAGGCACTCGAGCACGTGCTGCCACATTCCGACGGCCCGCCGGAGCTCGTCGCTCACGGGATACTGCTCGATGTACTTCTGGGCCATCTCGCAGTACTCCCACTGGATCTGGATCGGCGAGTACTCGCGCCCGTTGTCGAGCCGGAGCTTGCGCTTGCAGGTGGTGTCGTAGGAGATGTCCTTGATCGCCTTGACCGGGTTGCGCAGCGTGAAGTCCTTGTTGATGTAGTTGTCCTCGATCATCTGGAGGACGACGGCGCAGGCGCCGATCTTGAGGAAGTTCGTGTACTCGGACATGTTCGAGTCGCCCACGATCACGTGCAGGCGGCGGTACTTCTCGCGATCCGCGTGGGGCTCGTCGCGTGTGTTGATGATCGAGCGGTCGTTGGTCGTGGTGCCGGAGATCTTCTGGTAGATGTGCTGCGCCCGCTGGCTGATGCAGTAGTGCACGCCGTCCTGGGTCTGGAAGACCTTGCCGGCCCCGGTGTAGATCTGGCGGGTCACCAGGAAGGGGATCAGCTGCTCGGCCAGGTAGTAGAAGTCGACGTCCCGATCGACGAGGTAGTTCTCGTGGCAGCCGTAGCTGTTGCCGACGAAGTCGGTGTTGTTCTTGAAGATCGAGAGCTTCCCGGGGATCCGCTCCTCGCGGATCTTCTCCTCGGCGTAGAGCTGAAGGTCTTCGAGGATGCGCTCGCCCGCCTTGTCGTAGAGGATCACCTGCCGCGGCGCCGCGCACTCGGGCGTCGCGTACTCCGGATGGCAGCCGGTGTCCTGGTAGAAGCGGGCTCCGTTCTCTAGGAAGACGTTGAGGAAGTGCTCGGTGGTGATCAGCTTCTCGAACAGGAAGCGGATCGCCTTCTCGACCGGTAGCGTCTTTCTCCCCTCGGGGGTGAAGATGATGCCGTATTCGGTCTCGATTCCGTAGATCCGCTTTTGCACAAGGCCGTCCGTCCCACCGCCGAGATTCTAGGCGCCCAACAACCCGATCACACTATCGGCCGTGAGTCGTCGGAACTTTCGGCCGCCCCGAGCCCTCTCCAGGACGCAGACCTCGAGGTTCTCGGGATCGACGCGCGGCTCGCCGTCGGTGACGCGCTGCAGCGCGGTACGGCCGAGTCTCAGGGCTTCCCCAAGGGGGAGGCCGGCCCGGTACTCGTTGGACAGGTAGCTGTTCAGCTCGTCGGCGGCGCCCCCGATCACGCAGTAGCCCTCGTGGTCGCTGATGCTTCCGTCGAACTGCACACGGAAGATGGCGTTGCTCTCGTGGCCGGCCAGTTCGTCGTCTCCGACTTCGGCCACGATCACCTCGACCTCGAGCGGCTTGAGCTCGCGCGTGAACACGTCACCCATCGCCTGCGAGTAGGCGTTGGCGAGCGCCTTGCCGCGGACGTCGTCGCGACTGTAGGCGTAGCCCTTCACGTCGGCGTAGCGGACGCCGATCTTCCGGAGCTGATCGAACTCGCTGAACTTGCCCACACCCGCGAAGGCGATGCGGTCGTAGATCTCGCCGATCTTCGAGAGACTCGAGGGGTTCTCCGCCATCAGCAGGACCCCTTCCACGTACTCGAGGGTCACGCTGGACTTGCCGCGGCTGATGCCCTTGCGGGCGTACTCCGCCTTGTCCTGCATGACCTGCTCGGGGGAGACGTAGAACGGCATGCTCACGACCCACCCCTCCCACGTCCTTCGAGGATCTCCCGGTACACCCGCTCGATGTCCGAGTCCTCGGCGGGGCTGATGCCCTCGGCCGAGCAGAACTTCACGATCGGGAAGATACCGCGCAGAAGGTCGACGCCTCCGGTCGCGCGATCCTCGTCCGCCGCGTCCACCAGCGCCAGGATCGCCGCCTGAAGCCCCTCTTGCCGCGACGCGTCGTTCCGGTGGCCCTTCTTGAGCGATTCACGGGCGTAGATCCCGCCAGATCCCGTCGCCTCGAACTCGGTCTCCTCGTAGCGCCCTCCCGTCACGTCGAACTTCCACAGGCGGCCCGTGCGGCGTCGCAGGTCGTAGCCCGCGAAGAGCGGCACGACCACCAGCCCCTGCATCGCCGCAGGCAGGTTGGAGCGAACCATCTGCGCCAGCTTGTTCGCCTTCCCGTCGAGCTCCAGGGATTCGCCCTCGATCTTCTCGTAGTGCTCGAGCTCGACGCGCATCAGCCGCGCCATCTCGAGCGAGGGCCCGGCGGCGCCCGCGATCGCCATCAGCGAGTAGTCGTCGGTCGGCAGCACCTTCTCGATGTCGCGGGAAGCGACGCGGTTGCCTTCCGTCGCCAGCCTGTCGCCCGCGACGATCACGCCGTCGACGTACTTCAAAGCGAGGACGGTGGTTCCGTGCGGAACGGACGAGAGACGGAACCCCTCCGCGAGCTGGCTCGGGTCGGGGCGGAGCTGGGCGTAATCGACTTCCAGGAGCTCCAGGAAGCTGGATCCCTGATACTTGCCGCCGAACTGCAACACCCCCCCCTGGGCGCGCGGAAGCTATTCGCCGCCTCGCTGCACGTAGTTCTTGACGAACTCCTCGGCGTTCTCCTCGAGGACCTCGTCGATCTCCTCGACGAGGGCGTCCATCTCCTCCTTGAGCTCCTTGCCCTTCTTGGCGATCTTCTTGGATCCGCCGCCGCGGCTGGAGCCCGCGTCCCCGCCGCCTCCGCGCTTCGGCTGCTGCTTCTGCGGCTGGTCGGCTGCAACGTAAACGGGGAAGAAGGAAGCGTCCGCTCCGATCACAGCACGCGCGGTGGTGTTCGTCGTCCCTTTCATCGCATTCTCTCTCGGCGCGGGCTCAGGCCCGCAGGTTCCTCACGAGGTCGCCCGCCGTGGGCGAGTTTTCGAGAAGCTCCTTCACGTGGAGCTTCGAGCCCTTGAGCGGCTCCGCCATCATGATCCTCTTGATCGGCTCCTCCCCCACGCTGAACGAGATCGAATCCCAGTTCACCCCGAAGACCGCCGATCCATAGCGTCTCAAGCACTCCCCGCGGAAATAGGCCCGCGTGTCCTCCGGCGGCGTGTAGACCGCAGCCGCGATCTCCTCGTCCGTCACGATGCGCTCGACCAGACCCTGTCGCTCCAGGAGATAGTATAGGCCCTTATCGGGACGAAGGTCGTGGTACTGCAGGTCCAGCATCTGCACCTGAGGCGCCTCCCAGTCCAGCGACTTCCGCTCCATGAAGCTTTCGATCAGCGACTTCTTCATGACCCAGTCGATCTTCCGATCCAGCTCCATCGGGTCCCGCTCCAGGCAGCCGAGCACGTGCTCCCACTTCGCGAGGATCTCCTTGGCGACGGGATTGGCCGGCCGTGACGAGACGTAGGCGTTCGCCATCTCGAGGTATTCGGCCTGCACCTGCACGGCCGTCATCTGCTTGCCGTTCTCGAGCTGGAGCTCCGTCTTGCAGCTCGGGTCTCGCGACGTCTCCTTGATCGCCCGCACCGGGTCCCGCAGCGACAGGCTCTTCGAGATCGCGCCGTCCTCGATCATGTCCAGGACGAGCATCGTCGCCCCGCTGCGCAGGTAGATCGTGTACTCGCTGAGGTTCGCGTCGCCCACGATCACGTGGAGGCGGCGGTATTTCTCACGGTCGGCGTGCGGTTCGTCGCGGGTGTTGATGATCGGTCGCTTCACCATGGTGTCGAGTGCGACCTCGGTCTCGAAGAAGTCGGCGCGCTGCGACAGTTGGTAGTTGCACGATTGGCCCCGGTTCTCGCTTCCCACCTTGCCGGCACCCGTGTACACCTGGCGCGTGACGAAGAAGGGCATCAGATTCTCGACGATCTGCTTGAAGGACGTGCGCCGGTCCATCAGGTAGTTCTCGTGCGCGCCGTAGCTGTTGCCCTTGCGGTCGCTGTTGTTCTTGTAGATCAGCATCTGCGTGCCCGTGGGCAGCAGCGCGTTGGCGTCGCGGCGGCTCTTCTCGATGATCCGCTCCCCGGCCTTCTCGTGAATCACCAGGTCGCGCGGGTTCGTCACCTCGGGGCACGAGTACTCGGGGTGCGCGTGGTCGACGTAGTAGCGGGCCCCGTTCACCAGCGTCTTGTTGCGGGCGATGTTCTCCTGCTGGTTCGGCGTGTACTTCTCGCCGTCGACCTGGAAGCCGCGGGCGTCTGCCAGCGGGTTCTCCTGATCGTAGTCCCAGAGGATCTGTCCGGAGTGGTCTTCGCGGTAGGCGTTGACGAGCAGCACGCAGCTCGAGATCGGATCGAAGTCGGGATCACCCTTGACGGTGATCCCATACTCGATCTCCGTCCCCATCACCTTCGGTATGGCCATCCGGTCTCCGCGCGCACCCTCCGCGCCACTACGGACTACAGATACTGGCCCGAGGTGATGTTTTCAATCGACCGCTCCTTCCGGTTGATTCCCGTCATCAGGGTGCGGACGTTGATGATGCGCTCGCCCTTGCGGCCGGAGATTCGCGCCCAGTCGTCGGGGTTCGTGGTGTTCGGGAGATCCTCGTTCTCCTTGAACTCGTCGTTCACCGAGTCGATGACGTCCTCGACCTTGATGCCCCGCTCCTGATTCTTGATCATCCGCTTCACGGCCTTCTTCTTGGCGCGGGCGACGATGTTCTCGATCATCGCTCCGCTGGCGAAGTCCTTGAAGTAGAAGATCTCACGCTCCCCCTTGGCGTAGGTGACCTCGAGGAACTTGTTCTCTTCAGTGGTCTCGTACATCCGCTCGATCGTGTCGGCGATCATTCCGGCCACGATCTTCTCGGAATCGTCTCCGTACCTCGCAACCGCGCTCTCGTGGAAGGGCAGGTCCGGCGTCAGGTACTTGAAGAAGATCTCGCGGGCCGCGGCGCTGTCGGGTCGGTTCACCTTGATCTTGAGGTCCAGACGCCCGGGCCGCAGCACGGCCGGGTCGATCAGGTCCTGGCGATTGCTGGCTCCGATCACGATCACGTTCTTCAGCGATTCGACGCCGTCGATCTCCGACAGGAACTGGGCGACGACGGTCGCCTCCATGTCCGACGAAATCCCCGACCCCCGCATGCGGAAGAGCGAGTCCATCTCGTCGAAGAAGATCACGACCGGAACGTCCTCACTCGCCTTGTCGCGGGCCTTCTTGAACACCTCGCGCAGCTTGTGCTCCGTCTCCCCGACATATTTGTTGAGCAGCTCGGGGCCCTTCACGTTGAGGAAGTACGGCGTCGTGCTCTTGCCGGTGCTCTGCTCCACACTGCGGGCCAGGCTGTTCGCAACGGCCTTGGCGATCAGCGTCTTGCCGCACCCGGGC
>JAOTUO010000406.1 GCA_029863845.1 Myxococcales bacterium | reverse complement strand
CGCCTACGGCGAGATGGAGGCGACCGGCCTGGGCGAAGCGGTCCCCATGGTGTTTCTCGACCCCCCCGAGCACACCGCGTTCCGTCGCCGGGTGACGGCGCGCCTCACGCCCCGCAAGGCGGCCGAGATCGAGCCGGACGTCCGCCGTTTCGTCGTCGAACGGATCGAGAAGCTCCGGGCGATGGGCGAAGCCGACATCGTGTCCGAGCTGTTCGGGCCGCTACCCAGCTTCGTGGTCGCCCACTACCTGGGGGTTCCCGTCGCGGATCGTCCGCTCTTCGACCGCTGGACCGAAGCCATCGTCCAGGCCGCCGCTGGCGGCGATCCCAGGACGGCCGGCGATCCCTTCGCCGAGCTGCTCGCCTACTTCGCCGCGCGGGTCGAGCGCAGCCGGTCGCAGCCCGGCGACGACATGATCTCCGCGCTGGCTCGGCTGGGTGAGGAGCGCGTCTCGACGGCGCGAATCCTCGGCTTCGCGTTCACGATGGTGACCGGCGGCAACGACACGGTCACCGGGCTCCTGTCGGGCGCGTCCTGCCTCCTCACCCGGCACCGGGATCAGCGCGCCAAGCTGCTCGACGACCCCGGCCGCATCCCGAATGCGGTGGAAGAGCTGCTTCGCCTCACGTCCCCGGTCCAGAACCTGGCCCGCACCGCCACGCGCGACGTCGAGCTGCACGGCGTCTCGATTCCCGCGGGCAAGAAGGCGCTGCTCTGCTATGCCGCCGCCAACCGGGACGATCGGGAGTACGGACCGACCGCCGAGACCTTCGACGTCGAGCGCAGGATCAGCAAGATCCTCAGCTTCAGCTACGGCACCCACTACTGCATCGGCGCGTCCGTGGCCCGGCTCCAGGCCCGCGTCGTTCTCGAAGAGCTCCTCGCCCGCTGCCCCGATTTCGCCGTCGACGTCGAAGGCGGCCGCTACGCCGCGGGGAGCTACGTTCGCCGCCACAAGTCCCTGCCATGGATCGCCCGCTGAGCGTCGAGCCGAGTCGCCGTCCCGCTCAGCGAGGGCGGCGTCGCAGGCGAACGGAGAGTGCACGCATGTCGATCACGGATGGCTTCGACCTCATCGACCCCCGACCCTACGGGAAGCACGGGCCGCCCCACGCGACGTGGACCGCTCTGCGCCGAAGCTCGCCCGTCCACCGCTGCCATCCGCCGGGCTATGCACCTTTCTGGGCCGTCACCCGCCACGCGGACATCTGCGAGATCTCCAAGCACCCGGAAACGTTCCTGAACGCCCCGGGAATCGTGGTGGTCCCGGAAGATCGGCCCATCGATCGTTCCGAGGGAGTCGGCGCCATGCGGACCATCATCGAGATGGACCCGCCCGACCACCGCAAGTTCCGCAAGGTCGCGAGCCCCTGGTTCACTCCTCGTGCGCTCGGCCGCATCGACGCCGCGGTGCAGAAGAGCGCTCGCGCGCTGGTCGACGATCTGGCCGCAGGCAGCGGCGAGGGCCAGTGCGACTTCGCCGTCGACATCGCCGCGGCGCATCCGCTCCGTATCCTCTCGACCATCCTGGGCGTGCCTCGCGAGGAGGAGCCCCGGATCCTGCGACTCACGAACCAGCTCTTCGCGGCCGACGACGCCGAGCTGCAGCGCGAAGGTCCGGACCGCGCGCAGGCCATGCGAGAGCTCGGCATGGAGCTCTACCAGCTCTTCTCCAAGATCATCGAGGACCGCCGAGCGAACCCACGCGACGACCTGGCGAGCGTTCTGGCCAACGGCCGGGTGGACGGCGCGCTCATGGGACCCTTGGAGACCTTCGGCTACTTCCTCATCACCTTCACGGCGGGCCACGACACCACGAAGAACGCCATCGCCGGCGGCATGCGCGCGCTCGCTGAGAACCCGGACGAGCTCGAGAAGCTGAGACGCGCCCCGGAGCTCGTCCCGGCAGCGGTGGAGGAGATCGTGCGTTGGGCGACGCCGGTCAATTACATGAAGCGCACCGCCGCCCGCGACGTGGAGCTCCGCGGCGAGAAGATTCGCGAGGGCGACGATCTGGTGCTCTTCTACGCATCGGCCAACCGCGACGAGGACGTCTTCGACGATCCGTTCCGCTTCTGTGTGGACCGCCACCCGAACCCCCATCTCGGCTTCGGGATCGGCGAGCACTTCTGCCTGGGCGCGCACCTGGCCCGGCGCTCCCAGCGGGCGCTCTTCTCGGAGCTGGTGCGGCGCCTCGAGTCGGTGGAGCTGGCCGGCGAGCCCGAGTGGATCCGTTCGAGCTTCGTGGTGGGCCTGAAACACCTGCCGGTTCGCTACCGCATCGCCTGAAGGCCGCTGGCCTTGCGGGCGCCGTGCTTCGGTCGCTTCAATGAATCGAGCCGAACGGCGTGGGAAGCGGGCATCGTATCACGGCGGATCGAAATCGCGGATTCGCACGCGGGGAATCCGGGAATCAATCCCATCCGCTGTCGCGAACGCTGTGGCAGCCCGAGCCGGCGCAGTCCCGGTTCTCGCTGACATTCCGGTTCCCGTGCCTGTCGACATTCTGTCTGTAGTCGTTGGCGTGGCAGCCGGCACAATCCGGCTGGTAGGAGGGGAAGGACCACGCGGCGGCCTGGCTGTTGCCCTGGTGGCAATCGGCGCAGGCGAGGCTCGCCCTGTGATCGCCGGGATAGTTCGGCGAGCTGTGGGTGAACCTGACTGGCAGCCAGTTTGTCGTCATGTGGCACTCGGCACAGTCGACGTTGGTCACGAAATGGTTCGACGGCTTCCCGGTCGCCGTG
>JAOTUO010000109.1 GCA_029863845.1 Myxococcales bacterium | reverse complement strand
GAAGAGCGGCGCGTTCGCCTGCGCGATGGCCGCCCACAGGCGTTGCCAGTCGGTCGCCCAGCCGAACACGTAGGCGAGCAGCGCCGCCGAGACGATCCAGGGCAGGATGTGGCGCCAGCGCGTGACAAGGTGCCCGAGCATGGACGGATCATAGGCCGCGACGGCGCTTCGCACGGAGGCTTCCGGGCGAGCTTCGCGCAAGCGTCGCGCGGCCTGCGTGGTGCAGTCATTTCCCCTTCAACTTCGAGGACTTGACACCGACTCCAGGGGCTGCTCCGCGCCGCCGTAAAGGGTTGGGCCAAATCCCGAGACGGCTGGGGGAACATGACCGAGCACATGCAACTCGACGCCGAGTCGGGCCTCCTCGTGAGCGGCGTCCTCCACGAGCCGCCTTGCGGCGAGACCGCCGCGGCCGAGCCCCTGCACCGGCGCGTCCGGCGCTGGCTCAAGCGGCAGACCGCCCCTCGGGTCGAAGACGAGGTGGTGGGCGCCGGCTGGCGGCGGCCTCCGGTCCGCCTGGTGCTCCCGCTGGTGATTCCGGTGCTGCTGGTGCCCGCGGCCCTCCTGATCCGCGAGCCGGACAATCTCGGCGCCTTCGTCGGTCTGGTCGGGGGGGCCTTCGCCATCGCCTACGCCGCCCTGGCGGAGGTCGCCGAACGCCGGGTGCGCAACCGCTTCTGGCTCCAGATCTTCAACTCGCTGGTGTACGCGGCGCTGATCAGCGCCATCCTGTGGGCCTTCCTCGTCTTCGATCATCCGCGCCCGCACTCCCACTGGATCATCTTCTTCCTCTACTTCCTGATGATCGGCGCGTCGGGCCTCTCGGACGATCCGCGGCAGTGCGTGGGCACCGGGGCCTTCGCCGTGATCGGATACCTGGCGGTGCTCCCGCTCCTGGAGCGGGCGGCGCTGGGCGGTGCGCCCATGGCGCTGCGGATGGCCCCGGAGTTCGAGTGGGTCGCGAACTCCGCGAAGGTCGCTCTTCTCGTGGGGGCCACCGTGATGGCGTCGGCCTCCGCGGCGCGCGGTCGCGCCCTGCGGCGCATCTCGTTGCGAGACGGGCTCACCGGCCTCCTGAACCGGCACGCCTTCGACCAGTGCCTCGAGCGCGTGGCACGGCGCGCCGAGCGCACCGGCGGCAGCATGACCCTCGCGATGATCGACATCGATCACTTCAAGCGCCTCAACGACCTGTACGGCCACGCGACGGGAGACGCGGTGCTGCGCTGGGTCGCGTCGTGGCTCCTGCGCTGCTTCCGAACGACCGACGTCGTGGCGCGCTTCGGGGGCGAGGAGTTCGTGGTCGCCTTCCTCGACAGCGACGAGGAGGGGCTGCTGCCGCGGCTCGAGACCCTGCGCCAGGGAATCGCGAGCACGCGGCTCCGCCACCTCGGCTCGGAGGCCGACATCCGGGTCACCGTGAGCATGGGGACCGCGCGCTTCCCGACGGACGGCCGCAGCGTGTCCGAGGTCCTCGCCTGCGCCGACGCGCGCCTCTACGCCGCCAAGCAGGCGGGCCGCAACCGCATCGTGGGCGGCGGGTCGCCGGCGCGCGGCGCCGCGGCCTGAGCGGCGGCGAGCGTCTCCGGGGGAATCCGCCCGCTCAGCCCGTCGCCGGCCCGCGGCCCGCGAAGGCGCCGAGCCGATCGCGGGCGGCGTGGGCCGCCGCCCCGATCAGCGCCGCGAGCGACAGCAGCAGCGGCGGCGTCGCGCTCGTCTGCAGGTAGCCGATGGGGCCGAGCAGCAGGACGAGGCCGCCGCCGGCGAGCGCCAGCGCGCGGCGCCGCGTCAGGGGCCCCTCGCGCCGCCACGCCATCCAGAGGCCCGTCCAGAACAGCGCGGTTCCCAGCAGCGCGATCGCCTGGCCGAAGGCCGCGCCGAGGTCGGAGGTGTAGGGGATCGAGAACGCGGCGTCCTCTTCGGCCTGGTTCGCGTAGAGCTTCTCGAAGGCGTAGTGGATCCCCGAGCTCGGCACGTCGATCTGGAGCGGCTGGAGCTGCTGGGGCGTGAACGCGGCCCGATCCATCCCGGCCATCTCCGCCTGCATCGCCTCGCGCGTCATCTCGACGGCGTTCGCGACCAGGTCCATGTTCGTGGTCGGTGTCCCGTAGCGGAAGCGGTCGGGCAGGTAGAGGTCCCAGCGCGAGCGCGTGACGACCATGTCGGGACGCGGCAGGTGCGCGCTCACCCGGCCGAAGCGGTCCATCTCGGCGACCGGCGTGGCGTAGATGAGCTCTACCGGGAATCCCTGCACCGAGTTGATGACCTTGATCAGGATCTCCGGGGCGTGTCCGTTCGATTCCGGCGCGCCGTTCGACGAGATCGCGGGCTTCTCGGGCCTGCCGTCCACGGTCGCCGACCAGAGTTCCGCCCCCTCGGGCAGCCGCACGCGCAGGAACTGCTTGCGGCTGTTGCGCACCGAGAAGCGCGCGGTGGTGACGGCCAGCCCGTCGGGCGTGAACAGCGTCCGGTAGCCCGCCACGTCGATCGCGGCCGTCTGGACGTCGACCTCCCGGTGGCGCGTCATGCGCAGCACCAGGCGGTAGGGCGGATCGACGTGGACGTACTTGTAGCCCAGGAGGATCGGATTGGTGGTCTTGAGGATGAGCTGCTGCGGCAGCTCGCTCGGGTCGAGCGACGAGAGCTGCTCGGCGGAGGCCACCTGGACCTCCACGGCGGCCAGCGCCTCGACGGCGATGCGGCCCTGCTCCACCTCGGCGCCCACCACGCTCAGCGTCGGCACCGAGACCTCCGACTCCGCGTCCGCGGTGATCCGCTCGTACGCGACCTCGATCCGGAACTGGCCCGCCATGTCCTGCGTGAACTCGACGCTGACGAGGCGCTCGTCGTCCTCGAGGAAGCGGTGGGTGCGAAGCGAGGGCGCCGTCAGGTTCAGCAGGTTCACGTCCGGGGGCAGCGCGAGCTGGAGCTCGGTGAGCTTTCCGGACTTGACGTTCACGTTCACGCTGGCCGAGCCGCGCATCGTGACGTCCGTGAGCGAGATCAGCGTGTCGACCTCGGCGTCGAACTTCGCCAGCATGCGCTCGGGAACGGTCGCGGCGGCCACGAGCCGCGGCGCCGCCTCGGCGTACTTGAAGGTGTGTGCGATCGTCTTGTCGATCGAACGCCGGAAGAAGGGGGGAAGCACGTTCTCGCCGACGCGCGTGACGTTCTCTTCCTCGACGGGCGTGAGCGCGACCTCGGTGGTGGCGAGGAGCGCGACCATGCCGCGCTGGCGGTGCACCTCGCGGGCCCGCAGCAGCGGAATCGGGATGGGAGCCCCGCCCTTCGCCACGGATCGGTCGTAGTGCACGCGGAAGCGCATCTCTCCGGTGAGGGCGTGCCCGAGGAAGACCACGACCCGCTGCGGACGGCCCGCGCTCCCGGGCGTGACCCGCCAGTCGGAGATGCCGCCGTTCTCGGACGTGATGCGATTGACCTGCACGTCGCCGGGCAGCTCGAGCTCGATGGCGCTCACCTCGCCGCGGCTCACCTCGAAGGCGACGAGCGCGTCGATGTAGATCACCCCCTCCTCGGCGTGGACCGCGTGGAAGAGCGTGGCGTTGGAACGCGTCTCGGTGCGCAGGTCTTCCGGGATGGCCTCGGTCCAGGACAGCTGGACCTGGGGGGTCATCGGCACGTGGAAGCTCGCGACCGTGGCCTTCTCCGTCGTGCGATGGGCGACGTCGGAGGCGGGCTCGGCCGCGACCTCCTTGCGGCCCGGGAGCGTGAGCTCGAAGCGCGAGACGGGGATCTCGGGGACCCTCAGGACGACCTGCGGCGGTCCGTCGCTGCGCTGCACCGGCACCTGGAAGGCGATCCGCAGCCGGTGCGAACCCCGCCCCCTCACCAGCGTCGAAAAATTGTTCTCGCTCACCAGAATGGCCGCCTTCTTGCCGTCCACCTCGATGTCGCTGAGCGTCACGTTCTTGGGGAGAAGCGCGAGCGTGACCGTCTCGTCGCCGGCGAGCTCGACGCTCAGGTCCCCGTTCCACTGGATCGCGTCGCCGACGAGCCTCCCGGCGTAGTGCGCGCGGCTGATCGTGTGACTCTGCAGCGCTGGCGCACGCCAGGAGATCTGGAACCCGCGCGTCGCGGGGATCGTGGCCGTAACCTGGGTGCGCTGGCCCGCGGTGGTCGACGCGACCCCGGCCCCCGGGATCACCGCCACGTCGAGCCCCGTACCGGGCAGGCTGGCGGCGAGCTGGGTGGCGGCCGCCTCGGGCGTGGGGACGGGCAGCACGAAGCCCGCCTGCGAGCGGGCTGCGTCCACGTGGTAGCGGAGCTGCATCGCGTAGGAGCCGCTCTGCTTCACGCCCCAGGCCAGCCCCCCGGGCGTGCTGATGAGCTGGACGGGCTTGCCGTCGATCGCCACGGAGCTCACCGGCGTTCCCGCCGGCAGGATCGGGACGAGGTTCCAGCGGTCCTCCATCACCTCGATCGTGACGGCGACCACCACCTCGGCGCCGGCGCGGCCTTCGGACTCGGTGACCTGCACCTTCAGGTCCGCCTTGCCGATCGCGTAGCCCGCCGGCGCGAGGGTCGGCTGCTCGGCGGCCCGAACGAGCTGGTTGTAGATCTCGAGCGGGATCTGGACGCGCCCGTCGTCCGTTTCGCTGGCGCGAGCGCTCGCGATCGAGAGCCCGGCGGCGACGAGGGCGAGCACGAGCGCGGCGGACGTGGCGGTTCGCATGGCGGTCATCTCCTTCGGTTCCACGGATCCACGGCGGAGCGGGGAACCGTCTTGAAGTATCCAGAGAGCTGGAGCGAATCGGCGAGCACCTGACGGGGCTCCGCCTGGTGGAGGACGCCCGTCTCGAGGAGCGCGAGGTACTCCCCGAGCATGCCGGTGTCGTTTGCGAGGTCGGCGTCGTTCTGGAAGCCGGGGACCTCGCGTTGCAGGCTCGCGAGGAGCGCCCGGAACTCGCGCACCTCGGCGATCGCACGCGCGTCGCCTCCCGCCAGGAGCGAGCGGCCGGCCCGCTTCAGCGTGTCCGCCAGGCGAATCGCCAGGTAGTTCTTCACCACGTTGCGCTCGAGCGGGCCGGGCGCGTCGGCGCTGCGACCCAGGGAGAGGTTCGCGCGTGCGACGCTGTTCCGGAGGTAGACGAGGTCCTTGTAGCGAACGGTCACGTCCGCGATCGGCCCCGGCCCGGAGGCCACGACGTCGAGCAGGACCGCGTGCCCGTCGCCGCTCTGGAAGGTGGGGATCACGATCTGGATCCCCTCCTCGTCCTCGCCGCGGTCGGACTCGATCCCCAGGTTCCGGGCCAGGCGGCGGTCGATGCTCTTCTCGGCCTGCCGCACCCGCTGCGCGCCGGCGGCGTCGAGGCGCTCGGCGCCCACGACCTCGACGAGCCGCACGCCCGGAGCGAGGCGGATCCGCAGGCGCACGGCGCGCGCGATCACCCGCGCGAGCGCCGAGAGCTCGCGCTCGACGAGGCGCGCGGCGTCCGCCGCCGCGTGCAGCAGCCGACGGTTGCCCTGGCCGGCGAGCGTGACCCGCTCGATCTCGGCCAGCTCCACCGCGTCGCCGATGCCCACGACGCTCATCGGAACGCCCGCGACGGCGCTGCGGTGGGCCGTGGCGGCCAGCGCGTCCGTGTGCGGGCCGAAGGGCTGGCTCGTCACCAGCAGCACCAGGCTGCTGCCGAGGGGAGCCGCGGGATCGTCACCGCTCTGGAGCTCGGCTGCCGTCTTCCGCACCGCCTCCTCGAGGCCCAGGATCGGCTGCGGCGATGCGCCGGGGTCGACGGGGCCGATGAGCCGGCTCATGGCGACAGTGATCGGTCCGTGACGAAACTCGTCGGCGCCGACCCGCGTTCCTCCGGGCCGGCCCGCCACGGTCAGGCTGAAGCGGTCGCCGACGTCCTTGGCCTCGAGAAAGCCGTCCAGCAGGGCGCGCATCGCGGTGGCGACCTCGGTGGAGATCGCGCCGCGCAGGTCGAGCACGATGCCGACGCTCATGGCGGGTCGCAGACCGCTGCGGCGCCGTGCGCCCTGGAGCCCCACCTGCACCAGCACGCGCCCCTCGTGCTCCAGCCCGCGACGGTCGGCCTGGAGGAACACCGAGAGCGCCGCGCTGTGGGGCGGGTCGAAGGGCTGCGGCGTCTGGCGCGCCGCCGCGTCGAGCCGCAGCGGCCGCGACGCGAAGGCCTGGAGCGCCGCCCGATCGCCCTCGCCCAGGCGCGACTCGAGCCAGCGCATCACCGGGTCGCCGGGAACGTAGGTGTTGGCCCAGTAGCCGGAGCTCGGCTGGAACCGGAGGCTCTCGAGCGAGCGCCGCTCGCGGGCGAAGCGCTGCGCCGGCGAGGGGGACGGCGCTGCCGCGTCCGGCGGCTCCCGGCCCGCGCGCCGCGCGATCCGGGCCGCCCGCTCGAGCTCGTCCTGGTCCACGAGCGCACCGACCGCCTTCTTCTCGCGCAGGGCGGGCGCGGCGTTCTCCTCGCGGAAGTGCTCGGGCGCGTCGCGCCGGTCGACGAGACGGCCGATGTCCACGAATCGCATCGGCCCGGCGGCGGGCGCCTGCCGGCTCTTCCCGCCCACCGGCGCGTCGGGCGCCGCGAAGTCCTGGACGCCCAGATAGTCGAAAGCCTCGTTGGCGCGCTGGTTCAGGCTCTGCGCCGTCTGGTACTCGAGTTCCGACAGCGCTTCGCTGTTCACGGCCCCGGCGCCCGCTTCCTGCGGCGTGCCGGTCGGGCGCGGCGCCGCCGCGTCGGCGTCGGCATAGCCGAGGGCCCGCAGGCCTTCCGGCATCGACTCGGCCAGCCGGGCCCTGCTTTCGAGCGCGGACTCGTCGTTCGGCGCGATCTCGTCGACGATCTGCTCCGCCTCGGGCGTCGCCGGTGCGACGTACCGGGCCACGTCGCCCACGTCGGAGCACGCCGGAACGAGGCACGCGGCCATCGCGGCGGCCACGAGCCCCGCCGCGGGCCGCGGGCGGGAAGGTCGCCACCGGGTGGGGCAGGGCGCGCGCATGGAGGGTCTCCCGCTTTGCGAAGTCGTTCGATGTGGGCAAGCGGCCGCAGGCCGCCGGGCTTCAGCCAACAGGTCTGGATCGGCCGGGCGATCGGATCACTTGATGGAAAACGCGCATCCGTGCGCCGGCAGGCCCGGCCGCCAAGTGAGCGCGCCGCCGCGGCTTTCCACGGCGCCTGGCGCGCGCGGGGACGGGGGCTCTACTTCGCGGCCCACCGATCCGATAGGGGGCTCATGGCCGCGCTGCTCGACCGATTCCTCTGGTGGCGGGGCTACCGGCCGCCTCGCACCGCCCGCCAGCGGATCGTCCGGTGGCTCGGGCTCGCCGCCTTCGGCGTGGTCGCGCTCAGCGCCCTCTCGACGCTGTGCCTGCGCTGGATCGACCCGCCGACGAGCGCGTTCATGCTCCAGAGCCGCACCGCCGCGCGCACCCAGGGCCGGGACGATTTTCGGATCCGACACTACTGGGTGGACTGGCGCTTCATCGCGCCCGCCGCGAAGGTCGCGGTGGTGGCGGCCGAGGACCAGCGGTTCCTCGACCACGACGGCTTCGACGTCGACTCGATCGCCGACGCCGTCTACGAGCGCGTGAAGCAGGGCCGGCAGCGGGGCGCCAGCACCGTCTCCCAGCAGGTGGCGAAGAACCTCTACCTCTGGCCGGGCAAGAGCTTCCTGCGCAAGGGGCTCGAGGCCTGGTTCACGCTGCTGGTCGAGCTCTTCTGGCCGAAGCAGCGCGTGCTCGAGGTCTATCTCAACGTGGCGCAGTTCGGCGACGGCATCTTCGGCATCGAGGCCGCCAGCCTGGCGTACTTCTGCAAGTCGGCCGCCGAGCTCACGCCGCGCGAGGCCGCGACCCTGGCGGCGGTGCTTCCCAATCCCCTGCGCTATCGCGCGGACCGGCCCTCGGAGTACGTGCGCGCCCGCTCGCGCTGGATCCTCGCGCAGATGCAGCGCCTCGGCGGCAGCGACTACCTGAGCTCGCTTCGCTGACCCCACCGCCCGGCGCGCCGCCGCCGGGCGTTCGCCGGCGCCATCACCCCGGCGGCCCGGATGGATCGGGAAGGAAACGGTGCACCACCGCCGCTCCCACCGCGTCGCCCCAGACGTTCACGGAGGTCCGGAAGCGATCGAGGAACCAGTCCACCGACAGCAGCAGGCCGACGCCCTCCAGGGGCAGGCCCACCGCGCTCAGCACGATCACCATCGTCACCAGCCCCGCCTCCGGGATGCCCGCGGCGCCGATGGCGGCGAGTGTCGCCGTGACGAAGACGACCATCTGCTGGCCGAAGCTCATGTCGATGCCGTAGGCCTGGGCGATGAACATGACGGCGGCGGCCTCGTAGAGTGCCGTGCCGTCCATGTTGACCGTGCTGCCCAGCGGCAGCACGAAGCGGACCGCGCGGCGGTCTATCCCGGCCTCCCGGGCGCACTCCATGGTGAGCGGCAGCGTGGCCGACGAGCTGGCCGTGCCGAAGGCGGTGAGGACGGCCCGCAGCATCCCGCCCAGGTAGTCGAGCCCGCGCCGGGCGACGAAGCGCAGCAGCAGCAGCAACACCACGAAGTGGATCGCCAGGCCGGCGAGCACCGTGACGACGTGCCAGCCCACGGCCGCGAGGTCCCGCGCGAACGCCGCGCCGCCGCCCGCCTCGCCCAGGCGCGAGGCCACGAGGCCGAAGATCCCCACCGGCGCGAAGTACATCAGCCAGATCACCAGCTTCATCAGCGCTTCGTTCATGCCGTTGAAGAACTCGATCACCTGCTGGCCGGTTCGCCCCAGGGTCGTCAGCGCTGCGGAGAGCAGGATCGCGAAGAGGATCAGCGGAACGAGCTGCGTCTCCGCCGCCGAGGCGACGAGGTTCGGGGAGACCAGGGAGAGCAGGAGATCGCTGACCCCGACCTCCTTCATCGCGGCGACCTCGGCGGGGAGCTCCGCGCGATCGAATTGCAGCCCGGCCCCCGGCTGGATCCAGTTCACCATCACCAGCCCGATGGAGACCGCGATGCCGGTGGTGACGACGTAGTAGCCGATGGTGATGCCGCCGAGGCGGCCGAGCTTGCGGACGTCGCCGAGGGAGGCCACGCCGCTGATCACCGCCGCGAAGATCAGCGGAATGATCATCATCTTGAGCGCGTTGAGGAACAGGGCGCCGAGCCAGGCGACTGCGAGCATCCGCTCGCCCCAGTACCAGCCGCAGAAGACCCCGGCGGCGACGCCGACGACGATCAGGACGAGGATGGCGAGAGCGTGCCGGTGCGACATGGAGTCTCCTCGCGCACCCGTGCCCCGGGGTCGCTCAGCGGGCCTTCAGGTCCGCCCCGGTGAGCCGGTTGAGGATGCGAAGGACCCAGGGCTCCTGGATCTCGCGCTCCTCGTCGTCGGCCCGGATCTGCGTCTTCACCGTCATGCGCACGAGGGGATCGCGCAGCAGGCGCGGCCCCAGGTCCGGCGCCTTGCGACCGACGATCCGGAGCTCCGTCCACTCGCTCTCGCGATCGACGAAGAGGTCCGCGAGGGCGTGCGCCGCGAGGTTGCTGATCGCCACGCCGTGGCCGTTGTAGCCGTGGGCGAAGGCGACGCGGCGCCGGCTCTCGTCGAACCAGCCGACGGCGGGCATGAAGTTCCCGGTGACGGCGATGGGCCCGCCCCAGCGGTGCTCGAAGGCCACGCCGCCGAGCTGGGGAAAGAACCACTCGAAGCTCTCGCGCATGCGCCGGAAGATTCTGTCGTCGCGGTCGTAGCGCGCCTTGGGTCCGTCCGGGCGGAAGGCGGGGTCGCGCCCGCCCCACAGGATGCGCCCGTCGATCGTCGGACGGAAGTAGTGCAGGCCCATGCGCCGGTCCTCGGCGCCTTCCCGGCCCTCCCAGCCGACGCTCTTCCACTCGCCCTCGGTGAGCGGACGCGTCAGGCAGATGTAGGTGTAGAAGGGCAGGAATGCGTCGCGCGTGGGCTTCCAGGCGGTGCCGTAGGCGTTGGCCGCCACCAGGGCCCGGTCGGCGGTGACGCGGCCCCGGGGCGTCTGCACGACGACCTCTCCCGGCCGCTCCTCCCAGGCTTCGACCGGCGTCGCCTCGAAAACCCGCGCCCCCCGCCCCTCGACTACCCGCTTGAGCCCGCGGGCCAGGCGCGCGGGGTTCACCAGCGTGCACGCCTCCTCGCGGAAGCCGCAGCGGATGCGCTCGGAGTGGATCCGCTGGCGTGCGGCGTCGCCGTCGAGGACCTCGAAGTGGTCCGCAATCCCGAGGCGCTGGGCGGTCGCGAGTTCGTCGTGGATCAGCCGGTCCTGGGGCGGCGTGTTGGACAGCGTGATCAAGCCGTTGGGCTGGATGTCGCAGGCGATCGCCTCGGCCTTCACCGTCGCGGTGAGGTGCTCCACGGCCCGGTGGGCCGCGAGGTAGATCTTCCGCGCCTCCGCGTCGCCCACGGCAGCGGCCAGGTGGCTGAGCGTCCGGTTGACCAGCGTCATGGCGAAGCCGCCGTTGCGTCCTGAGGCGCCGTAGCCGATGGCGTTGGCCTCGAGGATCACGACGTCGAGCTCCGGGCGCTCCTCGAGCAGCAGCAGCGCGGTCCACAGGCTGGTGAAGCCGCCGCCCACGAGCGCGACGTCGGCCTGCAGGTCACCGTCCAGGGGGGCGTTCGGCGTGTAGTCGTCCAGGCCGAGCCAGTAGGAGCGGGACTGGAGGTCCATCGCGGTCTCCTTCGTGACAGGGGGGGGTCGTCGGAGGGCAGCGTACGCGCGCGGCGGCCCGCTGTCACTCTCCGGCTCCGTCGCGCGCGTCCGGGCGTCCTCGGAGGCCGGAGCCCGGGCTTCGACATCGCGAGCCCGGGCTTGGACATCGCGGGGGGGATGTAGGAGGATGCCGGCGGCGGTGGACGCGGCGGTCGGCGCAGCGTCGTCACGCCGGGCCGCCGCGAAGCCGGAGCGACCGTTCGTGGTGGAAGTGAGCGTCGAGCGCGAGTTCGAATTCGGCGCCGACGACGTGTGGGCGGTCTTCGCCGATTTCGGCAACGTGAGCTGGGTGCCCGGCGTCGAGAAGGTCGAACTCGAAGGGGAAGGCATCGGCATGATCCGGCACCTCACCGTTCCGGTGTTTCCGCAGCTGCACGAACGCCTCGAGACGCTGGATCACGAGAACCGCGTGCTCGAGTACTCGATTCCCGCCGTCGCGTACATCGAGGTCAAGAACTACGTCGCCCGGGCGCACGTCATCGAGCTCGAGGGCGACCGTTGCAAGGTGCGCATGTCCTGCCAGGCGGAAGCCGACGGTGTGGCCGACGAACGAGCTGCCGCCAGGACCCGGACCTTCTACGAGTCGATGCTGACCTGGATCGACGCTTTTCTGCGAAAGTAGATCGCGCGCGCCGGGCAGCGCGCAGAGGGAGTTCGGGCGTGGAAGGATACGAAAGCGGGATCGGGGCCTCTCGGACCGAAGACGAAGGTGGAGCCACGCGGCGCTTCCAGATCGAGGGCAGGACCCTCGGCTACCCGGCCCGGTTCCCGGACGGCTCCTCGGCGGTCGGTCTCTTCCTCGTCCCCGCGAACGCCGCCCAGGCCCTGATCCGCGAGAGCGGCTTCGAGGTGGCGCCGGTCCTCCCGGGCCGCGCGGTCTTCTCCCTGTCGTGCGTCCACTACCGCGAATCCGACTGCGGCAGCTACAACGAGATCTCCCTGGGCTTCTTCGTGAAGAAGCAGCCCGCACGCGCGCGCGCGATCCCCTACCTCGGCACGTGGTGGCACATCGCGCGCGACGCCGCCGCCACCCACATCTGGAAGCTCCCCGTCACGACGCGCCTCGCCAACGACGCGGGGGTCCGGATGTGGGGCTTCCCGAAGACCGTCGAGGAGATCGACTTCGAGGTCGCCGACGGACGCGCCGCCTTCGGGCTGCGCATGGACGGACGCGAGGTCCTCCGCTACTCGGTTCGCGCCGAGGGAAGGCGGCGTCAGCCCCGCGGCGCCTCGGCCGTCTACTCCAACTTCGAAGGCGCCCCCCACGTCACCCATCTCGAGCACGAGTACCGCGACGCCGGCTTCCGCCTCGGCGGCGGCCGCCTCTCCCTCGGCGACCATCCCATCGCGGAGCAGCTTCGCGGCCTGGGCCTGCCGCGCCGGCCGCTCGTCGCCAGCTGGATGGGTCACCTCGCCTTCGAAGTCG
>JAOTUO010000108.1 GCA_029863845.1 Myxococcales bacterium | reverse complement strand
CGGCGATCCCCCGGCGTCGCAGGAGGATGGCGACCGCGGCCGCCCGCACGTCGGGAGCGCGGTCGTTGCGGAGCAGCGCGGCCAGCCGCGCATCCGGGATGGCGTCGGCGCCGTACACCACCGCCAGCAGGCGCAGCGCCCCCTCGTCGCGTGCCAGCAGCTCCGCGACCGCCTCGGCCGAGATCCCGCCGTCGAGCAGCGCCAGGGCGGTGAGCGCCGGTGCCTCCAGCGCCTCGCCCGGCGCGGCCAGGGGGGCGATCACAAGCCGGAGCGCTTCGAGGCGGCGCTCTCCCGCCAGGCCGAGCAGCGCCTCCCGCACCGGGGTCGGCCGGCCCGGGTCGGCGAGGGCCCGCGCCAGCGCCGCGCCGCCGCCGCCGGCGAGGCGCCCTTCGAGCCCGGGCAGGGTCCGGAGGCGCGCGACGGCCGCCTCGGCCAGGATCGGGTGCCCCCCGGCCACCAGTCGCGCGAGGTCCGTCACTCCCGGCTCTGCCCGACGCGACGGAGGATCGAGCTGGAGGTAGGCCGCCAGCAGGTTCGTGGTCGCCGGGTCGGGAGCCCGCAGGTAGGCCCCGAAGCGCGCGCCGATCACGAAGCCCTTGCGGTGGGGGAAGCGCCGCACCCAGAGCGTCTGCCCCGGGACGGGGTCGAGCGCCAGCAGCACGCGCTCGCCGTCGCCGAAGCGCGAGCCGCCCGCGACGTCGAACTCCTCCCAGCCGATGGCGACGCTCGGCTCGCCGCCGACGTCGCCGGCGAGCAGGCGCTCGACGTCGAGCGTGGCCCGGTAGCCGTGCTCGTCGAGACGCGTGGGCCCGGTGACGGTGCCCACCACCACCGCGCTCGCCGTCTCCGCGGCCTCGAGCAGCTCCGGTCGCCCCGCCGTGTAGTCGAGAACGCTCGCCGCATGCGGATGCAGCGCGCCGGCGGCGAGCAGCAGCGCTGCCGCGAAAGCTCCGCAGCGCCAGCCGATCAGGGGCAGCTTCCGACGACGTTCACGCCCGGCGCATCGAAGTCGGAATCGTCGTTCACGCTGGCGTAGAGGGCGTTGGTGAAGCCGAGAGCCTGCACGCCCCCCTCGCCCGAGTTTCCGTCGAGCAGGTTCGCGAGCGTCGTGTTCCCCGTCTTGTTCAGGCTCGCCGGCATCTCCGGGAACATGGGCTCCGAGTCCCAGGCGTTGCCGCCGTCGGTGCCCTTCACCACGACGACGAACCAGGTGTCTTCAGCGAGGCTCGCCATCGACGGGATGTCGTCGGGCACGCGGACGGTGAGCAGCGTGTCATAGCGGTCCGCGCCGGTGATCGAGGGGACGTAGTTGTTGACGGTCGAACGCGTGAAGTTGGGAGTCGGCCCCGGGGACAGCGTGTACGTGAGCGTCGGGCAGGCCGTGTAGCGCGTGGGCGTGCCGCCGGTGCTCCCGGTGGCGTCCGTGGCCGCGTTGGCGTAGATCTCGATCGTGTCGTACTCGGCCCAGAGCGGCGCCTGCACGTGGATCTCGAGGTCCAGCTCCCTGCCGGTGCCGGCCCCCGCCGAAGTGTCGTTGTTCACGTCGAGCCGCGTCGAGCCGGTGAGCGTCAGGTCGGCGACCTCGGAGCCCTCGGTCTGGAGCAGGCGCGTCTGCACGTAGATCCCCTGACCGCCCACCGCGCGGCCGGCGACCACGGCCTCCGCCACGTCTTCGCCGTCGATCCCGGCGATCGCGTCCGAGGCAGAGGCCGTCCAGGCGCGCGCGCCGCCGGAGCGGAGGTTCAGGTACTCGTGCGAGTCCGTGTCGGCGATGGCCGTGGGGCCGTACCCTGCGGCCTGGCTGCTGTGGCCGCGGCCCTGGTTGATGAGGTTCATCCAGACGCCGATCCGACCGTTCAGGAACTCGGTCAGCGCGTGGCTTCGGGTGTAGCCGTTCCACACCTCGAGGGCCGGGAACTGAAAGAAGAACTCCGTGCTGGGCGGCAGCCGGAAGCCCGCCGCCTCCGCATTGGTGAGCGCCGTGCTGGGCGGGTCGACGCCGGTGTCGATCTGGAGCGGGCCGAAGTGGTCGTCGAAGTGGTTGACCTGGACCGCCACGGTCGCCGCCGTGTTGTTCGGGTCCGTCACCGCCGCGGCGTAGATCTCCGCGGGGGTCAGCACCCAGTTGCCGAACGACGGGAAGTCCTGGCCGGCGATCTCGGCCCCGCCCCAGTCCGTTGAGCCGCCCGAGGGGCGCGTGGCGTCGACGTTGCGCGGGTAGGAGTTGTAGTGCCCGGTGTCGAAGCTCGTGATCTCCTCGCCCACGGTCGAGGCGAGGAAGGCCCCGAGACCGAGCGCGGTGATTTCGGGAGTGATCGTGGCGTGGGCGTCGTGGTCCGTCAGGACCAGGTTCTCGACGCCCTCGCCCGCGTACTGCGAGGCGCGGTCGTTGTGGCTGATGCGCGAGTCGGGGCTGTTGATCTGGTGGACGTGGAAGTCCGACGAGACGAAGCCCGTCGTGTCCAGCACGCGGTGGAGGGTCGCGTTGACGGTCTCGGAGCCGCCGGCGGCGAGGATGACCTCCTCGTTATGCGACGAGTATTCGGTGCCGCGGCTGACGAAGACCTGGTAGGTGCCGGGCTCGAGGTCGAAGGTGACGCTGCCGCTCGAGTCCGTGTAGTCGGAGTAGACGACGCCGAAGGGGATCGGGTCCTTGAACGGGTCGCTGAACAGCCCGGACGCGACGTTGAAGCTGATGTTGCCGGTGAGGACGACCTCGGGGCTCGGGTCGAAGCCCACGACGGTGACCCGCGCCGGGATGTCGGTCAACGTGGGCCCCGGGGTCTCCTCCTGGGCATTTACGGTGACCGTGCCGGTGTTCGGCAGCTCGATGTCGATCACCTCCGGGGTGGCGGAGGCGATGGTCGCGGAGTTGTACGTCGGCGTGGCTCCCCCGCCCTCGTACGCCCAGCCCCGCTTGGCCGCGGCGACCGAGTAGCTTCCCTCCGGGAGCGTCCCCGCGTAGCAGCCGCTCGCGTCCGCCGTGTACACCGCCTGCACGAAGTCGATGGGTCCCGGGTCGGGGGTTCCGACGACGACCGTCGCGCCCGGCACCGGCGTGGCCCCGCTCGTTCCCGCCACGGTGACGCAGCCGGAGATCGAGCCCGTCGTGGTGCTGCGGAGCTTCGCGACGAGCTCCGTGCCGCTGGCGCCGTCGCCGTCGCCCACGCCGAAGTAACGCGTGAAGGTGCTCTTGCCGCCGTTCTGGGCGACCGTGAAGTCCGGCCCCAGCAGTCCGGCCAGCACCAGAGGGACGTTGTGGCCGTACAGGACGAAGGAGACGCCCGATGTGGTGAAGGAGCTCGAGTCGTTGCCGGTTCCCAGCGGGTCCGGGTCCTGGGTCAGCGTGTAGCTGACGCCCTCCGCCTCTCCGATGCCGTAGTACGTGAGGAAGTCGATGCCGCCGGTCGCGAAGAGCTCGCCGATCCCGGCGTCGCCGGAGCTGAGGAGCGGGTTCGCCATGAACTGCTCGAACTCGCCCATGCCGTTGAGGTAGTCCCCGACGAAGAGCCCGAGGTTGAAGGTCTCGTTGTTCGTCACCTCGGTGTCGATGGTGACGTAGTCCTCCCCGGGCTCGAGGGTGTAGGTGTTGCAGGCCGTGATGTTGTAGTCGAGGTCGTCGACGCCCCCCGGCAGGCCGCCGCCCACCGCCGCGGCCTGGGACGAGGCGTTGATGTAGTCGAGGAGGTCGTCGGGTCCGCAGCTGCGGACGATCGCCGCCGTCCCGTCCTGCCCGTTGTTGACGATCGTGATCGAGGTCGCGTTGACGACCGACTCGATGTTGAGCGACGGCTGGACCTCGAAGAAGCTGTCGAGGCCGGGCTTTCCGACCAGCGCCGCGTCGATGAGGTTGCCGCCGAACTGGCCCACGCTGTGCAGGTCGCGCAGGCCCGCTCGCTGGACGGCGAAGCGCGCGACGGTGTTCTGGAGCATGTAGTCGTCCGCCTGGTTGTGGGCGAGCGGGCCGGTGATCCGGTCCGACTCGTCGAACTCGGTGGTGGCCGGATCGTCGGCGGCGGCCAGCACGAAGGCGCGCGCCTTGGGCGGGACGTACTTGAAATCCTGCCTCTTGGTGACGACAGTCTCCGCGTCCAGCCGCTTGGCGCTCACCCGCAGGACGTTGGCGTCCTTCAGCGGGAAGCCGGGATTCACCGTGGCCGTGTAGACCGGCCCGCCGGAAACCGTGATGGGCTCGTCGTTCAGCGTCGCCTGGAGGGTGGAGAGGTCGAGGGAGCTGCCCGCGATCTCGAACTGCACCGAGAAGCTGAAGGTGGTCACGTCGCTGACGGGGGCCTGGATCGTGATGTCCGCAGCGGGCTGGCAGCTGACGGCCAGCTGCCAGGCGACCACCGCGATCAGGGCGACGGTGAGGTGGCGACGGCTCATGGGGCGCTCCTCCAAGGCGCGCAAGCGCGCGCAAGAATCCATCCCGAGTTTACGCGGGCGAGCTACGAAAATGCAATGAATTCAACCTGTTTCGTGACCCCGGCTCACCCCGGGGAAGCCGGCCGCCGCCTCCAGCCGGCGCACGGCCTCTCCCGGATCCTCGGTGACCCCAAGGAAGCGGCGGACCTCGGGCTGGTCGAGGCCGTCGCGGACGCCCCGATCGATCTGGGCGAGGAGCGGGTCGAAGAAGCCCCCCACGTTCAGCAGGACCACCAGCCGGTGATGGAGGGCCAGCTTGCGAAACGAGAGGATTTCCGTGACCTCCTCCAGGGTCCCGAGCCCTCCGGGAAGGGCCACGAACCCCTCGGCGCGCTCGTCGAGCCCCGCCTTGCGGGCGCGCATGTCGTCGACGGCGTAGAGGTCGTCGAGGCCCATGTGGTGGACGTCCTGCTCGATGAACTCGCGCAGGATCACGCCGCGAACGATCGCCCCCCCGGCGAGGGACGCGTCGGCCACCGCGCCCATCAGGCCGGTCCGTCCGCCGCCGTAGATGAGTGTGTGTCCGCGTCGGGCGATCTCCGCCCCCAGGTGACGCGCGGCAGCGAGGTGGAGCTCCTCGGCGCGGGAGCTGGACCCACAGAAGACCGCGATCCGCACCGCGACTAGCGCCGTCCCCGCCGCCGGCCCCCTTGACCGCCCGGGGAGCGCCGTCGCTTCCCCCTGGGACGATCCGGTTCCCGGGGGGGCGCCGACCGGGGGGGCGCCGAGGAGGGGGGGGGCTCGATCACTGTGGTCTCGGGCCGGTGCTCCCGCAGGTAGGAGGCGCAGATTGCGGCGAGGTCGCGCTTGCCCTCGGGCGCTGCGGCCAGCGATTCGACGATCGGGATGAAGCGGTCGACGTTCCAGGCGCGCTCGGACTCGGGCAGGTGGCGCACCTCCTGCTCGATCTTCACGGACAGGCGTTCCTTCAACCGCTCCAGGATCTCCGCGTCGGTCGGCAGCTTTCGCTCGGCGATCTGGATCCGATTGACCTGCTGCACCTGGCGAAAGTTCCCGATGTCGAGGCCGGAAATCAGCGAGATCGCCAGGCCGGCCGTGCCCATCCGCCCCGTTCGCCCGGTCCGGTGCACGTAGACCTCCGGCGACTCCGGCGCCGTGAAGCCGATCACACAGCTCAGGCGGCTGATGTCGATGCCGCGTGCGGCGACGTCGGTGGCGACGAGGAATCGGAGCTTCCCCGCCTTGATCTTCCCCATCGCCTCTTCGCGCGCGGCCTGGCTGAGGTCGCCGGAGATCTGGTCGGCGTCCAGGCCCCGCCGCTGGAGAAAGGAGGTCACGTAGCGGACGTCGGCCTTGGTGTTGCAGAAGATGATCGCGCTCTCCGGATCCTCGTACTCGATGATGCGGACGAGGTTCGCCTCCTTCTCTTGTGCCGTCGTGACGACGAAGTAGTGCTCGATCTCCTGGGGCGCGATCTGGCCCTCGGAGGGCGAGACGTACTCCGCGTCGCGCAGGAAGACCCGGCTGAGGGAGCGGACCCGCTCGGGAATCGTCGCCGAGAACAGGCAGGACTGCCGCTCGTCGGGCAGGTACGTGCGGATCTCCCGCATGTCGGGCCAGAAGCCGAGGGAGAGCAGCTCGTCGGCCTCGTCGAAGACGACGATCTTCACGTCGTCGAAGCGCAGCCGACCCGCGCCGAGGTGGTCGAGGATGCGGCCGGGTGTGCCCACCACCACCTGGACGCCGGCGTCGATGGCCTCGATCTGCTGCGTGTAGCCGACCCCGCCGTAGATGGGAACGCAGCGCACGCCTCTGTGGCGGCCGAGCGCCGTGATCTCGCCGGCAACCTGGTTGGCCAGCTCGCGCGTCGGAGCCATCACCAGGGCCTGACAGGCCATGAGGTCGGGATCGAGCTCCGCCGCGATGGGGATTCCGAACGCACCCGTCTTCCCGCTTCCGGTGTGCGCCTGGACGATCAGGTCGCACCCGCGGCGCATCATGGGGATGACGCGCGACTGCACGGGTGTCGGCTGGCTCCAGCCGAGCTCGCGGATGGCGCGTTGGATCGGCTCGGGCAGGTCGGAGAAGAGCTCGGAGAGTTCGCTCGTTTCGTTCATCGCGGGGGCGATGAAGCTATCACGCCGCGTCGCCGTGCGCTTGCTACGCTGCGGCCATGCCGCGCATCACCCGAGCCGAGGTCGAACGGGTCGCCGTGCTCGCCCGCCTCTCCGTCTCCGACGAGGAAGCCGATCGGCTCGCCGTCGAGCTCGACGAGCTGCTCGAGTACGTGGAGACGTTGCGCCAGGTCGACACCCGCGACGTCGAGCCGACGTCGCACGTGATCCCGTTGGCGACGCCGATGCGCGAGGACCGGGCCGTTCCCGGCATCGACCCCGAGCTGGCTCTCGCCAACGCCCCGGAACGGCAGGGCACGGCCTTCGTGGTGCCGAAGGTGATCGACGGCGAAGACGGGGGATAGCGTGTCGGAGCCCCTCGCCACGCTCGCATCGATGCGCGAAGCGCTCGACGCCGGCGCCGCGTCGTCCGTCGATCTGGTGGAGGGTTGTCTCGCGCGCGCCCGGGCGGCGCAGGACGCGCTTCACGCCTTCGCGGGACTGCGGGAAGAGGGCGCCCGCGCCGAAGCGGCGGCGGCCGACGCGCGCCGCGCCAGCGGCGCGCGTCGCTCGCCGCTGGACGGCCTGCCGGTGGCCATCAAGGACAACATGGTCCAGACGGGCGAGCCCACCACCTGCGCCTCGCGCATCCTCGAGGGCTTCGTCTCGCCCTACGCGGCGACGGTGGTGGAACGGCTCGAGCGGGCGGGGGCGATCCCGATCGGCCGCACGAACATGGATGAGTTCGCCATGGGCTCCTCCACCGAGCACTCGGTGTACGGCGCGGCGCGCAACCCCTGGGATCGCGCGCGCACGCCGGGCGGCTCGTCGGGGGGCTCGGCGGCGGCGGTGGCCGCGGGGCTCGTGCCCGGCGCCCTCGGCAGCGACACCGGCGGCTCGATCCGGCAGCCGGCGTCGTTGTCGGGAGTGGTCGGGCTCAAGCCGACCTACGGCCGCGTCTCGCGCTGGGGGCTAGTGGCGTTCGCCTCCTCACTCGACCAGATCGGGGTGATGGCACATACCGCGGCCGATTGCGCCTGGCTGCTGGAGGCGATCGCCGGCCACGATCCGCGGGATTCCACGTCGCTGCCGGAGCCGGTTCCCCGCTACGGCGAGACGCTGGACGGGGACGTGTCGGGCCTGGTGCTGGGGCTGCCCCGCGAGTACTTCGTCGAGGAGGGCGTCGATCCCGAGGTGCTCTCCACGGTGCGCGCGGCAGTGTCCGAGCTCGAGCGGGCGGGTGCGAAGCTGCGCGAGGTGTCGCTGCCCCACACGCGCTACGCCGTCGCCACCTACTACCTGATCGCCACCGCGGAGGCCTCGAGCAATCTCGCGCGCTACGACGGGGTGCGCTACGGGCACCGGGCGGCCGGAGTCCGGGATCTCACCGAGATGTACCACCGCACCCGCTCCGAGGGCTTCGGGGCCGAGGTGAAGCGTCGCATCGTCCTCGGAACCTACGTCCTCTCGGCGGGCTACTACGACGCGTACTACCGCAAGGCCCAGCAGGTCCGCACGCTCCTGCGCCGCGATTTCGAGGAGGCGTTCCGGGGCTGCGACGCGATCGCGACGCCCACGACCCCGGAGACCGCCTTCCGGATCGGGTCGAAGACGGCCGACCCGCTTACGATGTACCTCTCCGACGTCTACACGGTCTCGGCGAACCTGGCGGGCATCCCGGGCATCTCGGTCCCCTGTGGCTTCGCGCAGGGGCTGCCCGTGGGCCTTCAGCTCCTCGGTCGCGTGCTCGACGAGGCCACGCTGCTGCGCATCGCGGACGCCTTTCAAGCGCGGACGGACCACCACGCGAGGCGCCCGGCGGAGGCCCCGTGAGCGCGCTCCATTCCGACACCGAGGTCGTGATCGGGCTCGAAGTGCACGCGCAGCTTCGCACCGAGAGCAAGCTGTTCAGCCCCGCGCCCGTGACCTACGGCGAGCCGCCCAACCACAGCGTGCACCCGATCTGCCTCGCCCTTCCGGGCGTGCTGCCCGTGCTCAACGAGCGCGCCGTCACCTTCGCGATCCGCACCGCACTCGCCACGCACGGCGCGGTACACGTCCGCTCGGTCTTTGCGCGGAAGAACTACTTCTATCCGGACCTTCCGAAGGGCTACCAGATCTCGCAGTACGAGGATCCCATCGCGACCGGCGGCTGGATCGAGATCCCCGTCGGGGACGGCGAAGGCGACGCCGCGACCAGGCGCATCGGGCTCACGCGGATCCACATGGAAGAGGACGCCGGGAAGTCGATCCACGACTCCGACATCACCGGCCGCGACGCGACGCACGTGGATCTGAACCGCTCGGGCGTGCCCCTGCTGGAGATCGTGTCGGAGCCCGAGCTGCGCTCTCCGGCGGAGGCGAGCGCCTACCTGCGGGCCCTGCGCTCGATCCTGCGGTACATCGAGGTCTCCGACGCCGACATGGAGAAAGGGCACTTCCGCTGCGACGCCAATGTATCGCTGCGTCGGAGGGGTGAGACCCGCCTCGGCACCCGGACCGAGCTCAAGAACCTGAACTCGTTCCGCTTCGTCGAGGACGCCCTCGACGCCGAGATCCAGCGGCAGGCCGCGGTCCTCGACGCGGGTGGGACCGTGCAGCAGGCCACGCTCGCCTACGACCCCGACCAGCACCGCACGCGGGTTCTGCGGATCAAGGAGAACGCGGACGACTACCGCTACTTCCCCGATCCCGATCTCGTCCCGCTCGTGCTGTCCGACGAGCAGATCGAGCGCGTACGCGCCGAGCTGCCGGAGCTCGCGGATCGCAAGTGCGAACGCTTTCGGAGCCAGTTCGGGCTGTCGCTGTACGACGCGCGCCTGCTCACGGCGAGCCGGCAGCTCGCCGACTTCTTCGAGGCCGCGGCGGCGATCCACGGGCAGCCGAAGCCCGTGACCAACTGGCTGCTGCGCGACGTCCTCCAGGCGCTGCGCGAGCAGGGCCGCGAGATCGAGGACGCCGCGATCACGCCCGCCGCCCTCGCCGCGCTGATCCGCCTGGTCGACGAGGGCCGGACCACGGCCGGCAGCGCCCGGGGGCTGATCCCCGAGCTCGTGGAGCGCGGCGGCGACCCGGAGGCGATGGTGCGCGAGCGGGGGCTCGAAGCCGTGTCCGACGCCGGCGTCCTCGAAGGGGTCGTGGACGAGGTCCTGAGCGCGCAGGCGGAGCACGTCCAGCGCTACCGCGCCGGGGAGAAGCAGGTTCTCAACTTCCTGATGGGTCAGGTGATGCGGCGCACCGGCGGCAAGGCGAACGCCGCGCGGGTGCGCGAGCTGCTCGCCGGCAAGCTCGACGATCGCTAGACGGCGGCCCCGGCCTCGTGAAGGGCCGCCCTTCGGGCGATGGGACGGGTGCGCCGGGTTGGATCCGCCGGGGCGGCGCGCGCCTGTCCGAGCCCCGGAAGCCGCTGCGACGGGCGATCGAGCTGGCGGGCGATCGCGAGAAGTCCTACCTCTCTCCAGGGCGACCGGGCGACGACGATGAGCGCAATCCGCAGCTCCGGGATCCAGGGTGAGGTCGTCTGGCTGGACGGCCGCTTCGTGGACTGGTCCGACGCGACCGTCCCCATCCTGACGCACACCCTGCATTACGGGCTCGGCGTCTTCGAGGGTATCCGCTGCTATCGCACGAGCGACGAGCGCTCGGCGGTGTTCCGGCTCGGGGACCACATCCGACGGCTGTTCGAGTCGGCCCACATCAATCTGATCGAGATTCCCTTCTCCCGCGACGAGATCGAGTCGGTCTGTCTGGAGACGCTGCGCCGGAACCGGCTGGACGAGGGCTACATCCGTCCGATCGTCTTCATCGGCGACGGGGAGATGGGCCTCAATCCCGGCAGCAACGCGATCCGCGCGGCCGTGATCGCCTGGCCCTGGGGCAAGTACCTGGGCGAGGAGGGCGTCGAGGGGGGGATTCGCGCCAAGGTCTCGACGTTTTCGCGCCACTACCTGAACGCCAAGATGACCAAGGGCAAGACCTGCGGCGACTACGTCAACTCGATCCTCGCCAAGCGCGAGGCGCTGCTCGACGGCTACGACGAGGCGATCCTGCTGGACGGCGACGGTCTCGTCTCCGAGGCCAGCGGCGAGAACATCTTCGTCGTGCGCGATGGCGCCCTCTGCACCCCCCCGCTGCACACCGTCCTCGACGGTATCACCCGCGCCACCGTGATCGAGATCGCCCGCGACAAGGGTCTGCGCGTGGTGGAACGGTCGTTGACGCGAGACGAGCTGTACATCGCGGACGAGATCTTCCTCACCGGGACGGCTGCCGAGGTGACGCCGATCCGGGAGGTCGACCACCGCGTGATCGGCGGCGGCGCCCGCGGTCCCGTCACCAACCTGCTGCAGAGCGCCTTCTTCGACGTGGTGGCCGGACGCGATAGCAAGTACGAGCGCTGGCTCACGTACCTCTGATCTTCGCGGCGCCGGCCTCTTCGCCGTCGATTCGCGGCGTGCTTGCGGACGTATCACATTGTGATACATTGTGTCGTCATGGACGGCGGGGAAGACGAGCCCGGAGCGCGTGACGCCGGGCGCCGCGAGCGCAAGCAGCGTGTGCTTCACACGCGCATCTCCGATGACCTGGCCGACGACATCCGTCGCGTCGCGGAGGACCTGCGGGTGCCCGTGTCGAACCTCGTGCGCAACGTGCTCGAGGAGGCCTTCAGCGTCGTCGAGACGGTCACCGACAACGTGGGCGGCCTGATCGAGGACGTCGTCGAGGAGGCCGAAAGGGCGCGCGCGCGGTTGCGGCGGCGGTCGGAGCGCCCGGAGCCGTCAGAGACCGAGGCACCGCCAGCGGCGGGCGCGCCCCCGACGCCGCCGCGCGCCGGGTTCGCAGACGTTCTGGGCTGGCAACCCCTCATCCTCAACGGGCCGCAGAGCTGTGCCGACTGCGACGAGTCCCTCGAACAAGGCCAGCGCGCCTACGTGGGCGCCGTCGCGGCCGGAATCTCGCCGCACTTCCTCTGCCCCGACTGCGCAGACGCCCGCCGCCGCTGAGCGGTCACAAAGGCTCAACCCGGCGGACGGGGCTCCGATGAGCCGAGGGGGGCCTCGATCGTGGATGTCGCCACCCGGTTTCGCGAGTACACGCGCCTCGAGAAGAAGCGCACGGGCAGCGGGCTCACGCCCGCGGAGCTGCGCCGCTGGGTCGCGCTCAAGCGCATGCTCAGTCGCACCTTCGCGCCGGAGATCAGCGACGAGATTGCGGACGCGCGGGTGTCGCTGCGCATTCCCACCCGCCTCAGCGTGTCCTTCACGTCGGTCGGGGAGGTTCGCCGGAGTCTGATGACGAATCTCTCGCGCGGGGGGGTCTTCATCCGCACCGAGAACCCGTCCGAGATCGGAACGCGCGTCGACCTCTGTCTCCACATCGACGAGTCCGGCGAGGACCTCCGAGTCCGCGCCGAGGTCGTCTCGCACAACGTCGGGCCCGAATTCGGGGCCGACGAACACGGCATGGGGCTGCGCTTTCTCCACATGGACGAGGCCACCGAGAAGCAGATCCACGATCTCTACGAGCGGAGTCTCCGCGCGGTGGTCGAGCGCGGCGAAGCGTCCGGGCCGGAAGCCGGCTGAAGCCGCGAGGGTCGCACAGCGGCGCGCGCGGCGATCCGAATGCGAGCGAAGGT